>DATBBZ010000001.1:0-6921 GCA_036270745.1 Gemmatimonadales bacterium
TCTCCTGCGACACGATCCCCATCAGTCCCCGCAGCGACGAGCGCGTGAACCTGGTGAGCGGCGTCCCGTCCATCAGCACCGCGCCGGCCGTCGGCTAGTAGAACCGCGGCAGCAGGTCCACCAGGGTGGTTTTCCCCGCGCCCGATGGCCCCACGATCGCGAGCACCTGTCCCCGCGACACCGTGCAGCTCACGTCGTGGAGCACGCCGGGGTCCTGCCCGTAGGCGAACGAGACGTTGCGGTACTCGATGGTGTTCCGGAACGCCGCCTGCCCCTCACCGGGCGCGTCGCGCTCGGAGGACGGCAGGTCGAGCACCTCGTACACCCGCTCCGCGGACGCCAGCGCTCCCGCCATCACGCCCGGGTAGTTCGAGATCGACTTGATCGGGGACATCAGCCGGAGCGCCATCACCAGGAACAGCATCAGCTCTTCCGGTTGAATGGTGCCGGTCAGCGCGAGCATGGTGCCATACCAGAGCACCGCGACCAGGACCACCCCGCCGAACACTTCGCTCACCGGACTGGTCAGGGACGAAAAGCGCTGGGCCCGGAGGACCCGCTTCCGGTACCGGTTCGCCATCTCGAGAAAGCGGCGGCCCTCGTAGGGTTCCGCCACGTAGGCCCGGATGAGTTTGACGGACCCCACCATCTCACCCGCGACGCTGGTCAGGTCACCGCGCTCCGCCACCATTTCGCGCGAACGCCGGCGCAACCGGCTGATCAGGGGGCGGATCACCACCAGGAGCACCGGCGCGAGCACCAGGGTGACCAGCGACAGCCGCACCGAGATCGACAGCATGATCCCGAGATAGACCATGATCATCACGATGTTCTGGAAGAACGACGCGAGGGCCGCCGTCACCGCGGTTTTCACCTGATCGGTGTCGTTGATCAGCCGGGCGATGGTCTGCCCGCCCTTGGTCCGTTGGAAGTAGCCGAGGGGGAGCGTCTGCAGGTGACCGAAGAGCCGGACCCGGAGATCGCGGACCACGTTTTCCTGGATGACGACGTTCCAGTACGCGGCCAGGTACTCGGCCGCGTTCTTCAGGACCAGCGCGCCCAGGAGCACCACCACCACGCTGCGGAGGGCCTGCTCGGGGGACCCGGTGGCGAGCAGAGGACCGGTGATCCACGCGATGATCGCCTGCGCCCGGGACCCGCCCACCGGCAGCAGCGTGGATTCCTTGAAGATGGTCCGGAGGAACGGCACCAGCATGGACAGCGAAAAGCCGTCCAGCACCGACGCCACCACGGTGACGAGCATCGTGGCGGCGAAGAGCCAGGCATATGGGCGGAGCAGCGAGTAGAGGCGTGCGCCCCCGCGCATCTAGCGCGGTCCTCCCCCGCGCGCCCGGGGGGTGAGGAGCGCCACGGGGAGGATCATTTCTTCCGGCGAAATGCCGCCGTGCAGGAACGATCCTCGATAGCGGGCCTGATACTCCCGCAGCTTGGTGGGATACACGAAGAACCGGTCTCCCGCAGCCAGGGCCATCCGCACCCCCAGGCCCATCGAGGGCAAGCCGTACGACTTCAAGTCCTCGACGATCACCGCGGCGTCGGCGTCCTCGGCCCGCAGGTCCTCGCCGAACTTGTAGCGGAGATTCTGGGTCGCGTCCCGCTTGGCGAACACCGTCGCCGGCGTCTCGCAGTGGATGGAGCCGTGGTCGGTGGTGAGCAGTACCGGCACGCCGCGCCGCTCCGCCTCCGCCAGCGCCGCCATCACCGGGGAGCGCTCGAACCAGGTGCGGGTGAGCCCCCGCAGGGCGTCGGCGTCCCGCGCGACTTCATAGAGGATGGCGCTTTCGGAGCGGCCGTGGGTCAGCTGATCGATGAAGTTGAACACCAGCGCGGTCACGCCGTCTTGTGCCAGGTGCGCGGGGAGGCGCTTGAGCAGCTCGACGCCGTCCGCGGCGGTGAACAGTTTCTCGTACCGCACCGGTACTGGGTGCCCCAGGAGGTCGGACAGCTGCTCCGTGAGCAGCGCCGCCTCATGCGCGTTCAGGCTCTCGTCGTCCGACGCATGACCCCACCACTCGGGATGGCGCGCCGCAATCTCCATCGGATACAGACCGGAAAAGATGGCGTTGCGCGCGTAGGGCGTCGCCGTCGGGACGATGCCGAAGTAGTGGGACTCCTCGATGTCGAACAGCGGTGTGATCAGATCGCGCAGGGCCTCCCACTGGTCGAGCCGCAAGCAGTCCACCACGATGAAGAGCACCTTCCCCGTCCGTTTGAGCACGGGCAGCAGGAATTCGGCCCCGACATCCACCGAGAGCGGCGGCCGGTCTCCCTCCGGATTGGCGAGCCACCGGGCGTACTGCCGCTTCACGAACTCGGTGAAGTCCTTCCGCAAGGCGATCTGGAGTGAGCGCAGGGCGTCCGCCAATCCGGGCTCCGCCGCTGCGGCCAATTTCACTTCCCACCGCGCGAGCTCCACCCAGTACTCGATCCACTCCCGCCAGGCCAGGCTCGACGCGCGCTTCCCTTCCAGCTCGCGGAAACGCCCCACAAAATCCCGCGCGAGACGCTGTTGCCGGATGCGGTCCCCTTCCAGGAGTCGGGTCACGACGGAGAGGATCTGGCGGGGATGGACGGGCTTGACGAGGTAGTCGTCGACCTGGATGCCGATGGCTTCGCGCAGCGTGCCTTCGTCTTCGCTCTGGGTGACCATCACCACCGGCATGGCGGGATCGATGGACCGGATTTCACCGAGCAGCTCGAGCCCGCGGCGGCCCGGCATCTGCTCATCCAGCAGCACGACGCTGTACGGCTGCCGGCGCAGGAGGGCGAGGGCATCGTCGCCGTGCGCCGCCTGCTCGACGGTGAATCCCTGCTGTTCGAGGAAACGGCGGTGTCCGGCGAGGCCTTCGACTTCGTCATCGACCCACAGGATGCTCTTGGGACGCGCCATGTGAGGCAAGCTAGCCCGGCTGGCGGAGCCGGGCAACGAGAGGGTACAATCTTCCCGTGTTGTCCATTCTGCTGGTCCGCTTCAGCTCCATCGGTGACGTCGTCCTCACCACGCCGCTCGTCCGCGCCCTCCGGCGTCGTCACCCCGAGGCCGAGCTGACGTTCGTCACCAAGCGGGCGTTCGTGCCGCTGGTCTCCGACAACCCGCACCTGACGCGGGTCGTGGCACTCGAACCGGACGAACCGGTCCGCGCGCTGGCCCACCGCCTCCAGCCGCTGGCCCCGACCCACGGACTCGATCTCCACGGCTCGCTCCGCAGCCGGGCCCTCCGCTTCCTCCTGCCGGGTCAATGGTCCGGGTACCGCAAGCGGAAACTCGCGCGGGGATGGCTCATCTCCACCAAGCTCGACTGGTACGGCACTCACGTGCCGGTGCCGGAGCGTTACTTCGAGGCCGCGCGACACCTGGACGTGCGCCCCGACGGCGCCGCGCCGGAGTTCGCGATCGGCCCCAAGCCCCTCGCCGACGTGGACGAATGGATTCGCACCGAAGGACTCGACCGCCAGGCGCTCGCGGTGCTCGCGCCGGGTGCCGCCCACGCCACCAAGCGCTGGCCCACCGCACACTGGGCCGCGCTCGCGGCGAGGCTTACGGCGCGCGGCGTGACCCCGGTCATCGTGGGTGGCGCGGCGGACCGAGGGCTGGCGTCGCAGATCGACGGCGTGCGGAGTGTGGCCGGCACCTTCTCGCTGCAGGAGACCGGCGCCTTGCTCGCGCGCGCGCGCGTCGTCGTGTCGGGAGACACGGGCGTGATGCACATGGCCACCGGCGTGGGCGCACCGGTGATCGCCCTCTTCGGCCCGACGGTGCGGCAGTTCGGATTCCAGCCCTATGGCGGCCGCGCCGCCGTGCTCGAGCGCTCCCTCGACTGCCGCCCCTGTTCCGCTATGGGGTCGAATCGCTGCCCCATGGGACACCATCGCTGCCTGGACGACATTGCGCCGGCGGAAGTGGACCATGCCGCGCAGCAGCTCGCCGGGTGATGAAGGGGACGAGCCCGGCGGAGGAGCGGCTGGTCGCGCTCGTGGCAGCCGCCCCCCGCGGCCCGAGACGTGACGGCCTCTACGCGCTCTGGCTCACCCTGCGCGTGGCCGAGGCTCTACTGCCCCCGGCGCCGGTGTCCCCCAAGAACCACCGCCGGCGGCTGCAGGCGCTCGAGCACCGCATCGCCTCCCTCGCGCTCTCCGCGCCACTCAAGCGGGCGCTCGCGGCGGCGCGGACCCATCTCGATCCCGCCACGCCTAGGGCGGCGGCCTTGGTGCTGGCCCAGCTCGTAGCCCCGGCGCGTGACGTGCTGGGCCCCGAAGCCGCCGACGCCGTGGCCGTCGCGGTCCGCGGGGCCCGCGTAGATTAGGGATATGCGCCCCCGCCGGATTGCCCGCGGCTCGTCGGTCGAGCGGCTCGTCGCACGCGTCGACGCCCAGCGCCCGGGGGTGCCGCTCGACGACACGGTGCCGACCGGTTTCCCGTCCCTCGATCGCCTGCTCGGCGGCGGAGTCCGCCGCACCGACCTCATCGTGCTGGGCGGCGATGTCGGCTCAGGGAAGTCCGCGCTGGCGCTCGGCATGGCCCTCCGCGCCGCGCAGGCCGGTGCCGACGTGGTGCTGCTGTCGGGAGAGATGACCGAAGAACGGCTGATGGAGCGCGCCCTCGCCATCGAGGGCCGCGTGTCGGTGGACGAGCTGCGGGTGGCGAAAGTGAATGACCAGGGACGGGCGGGGATCGGCGCGGCCGCGGTGCGGCTCCGCGGATTGCCCCTCGCCATCATGCCACTGGCGGCCGACGACTTCGAGACGCTGGCCGCGCGCTTCGAGCCGCCGCGCGAAGCCGACCTCATCATCCTCGACTACCTGCAGCTCGTGCCGTCGCCCGCCACCGCCGGCCGCCACACCCAGGACGAGGAGCTGGCGTTGACGCTCCGCCGTCTCAAGGCCTTGGCGATGGACCGCCAGACCGCCGTGGTCGTCGTGGCCCAGCTGCCCGCGTTCACTACCCAGCGTCCCAACCCCAGGCCCACGCTCGAGGACTTCGGAACGCTCGGCGCCGTCAAGCAGCACGCCGATCTGGTCCTGACCATTTTCCGCGAGGAGATGTACGCCCCGTCAGGGGGCGTGGAGGGTGCGACGGAATTGGCGGTGGTGAAGAACCGGAACGGTCCAACCGGCTTCGTGGATCTCTATTTCTATCGCCGCTGGATGCGCTTCGAAGACATGCTCGACCCGGACCGCTGAGTGGAGTCGGTCTGGGTCGTGTCCGGCCTCGTCGTGCCGGTGCTGTCGGTGATGGCCCCAGTCATGGTGTAGCTCGAGCCTGGTCCGCCGCTCGTGTGCTGAATGCTGATCCACAGTGGCTGACCCTTCCGACTCGCGTAGATCGTGATCGAGCCATCTCCCTGCACCGCGTCATTCTCCAGGTTCCAGTGATTCAGGGTCAAGTACTGACGGAACCAGGCTGCGACCACGTTCGGCGCGTCCGGACTCACCAAGCTCACCTGACCCGCGCTGTCACCGGACGACATATCCACCAGGCGGGAGCGCGGGTAGACCAGCAACCCCTGGAGGGACCGGGTCACCGTTTGGCGCGAGACGGGGCCCCGGCGATCACACGCCGTCACCGACAGCACGCTGAGCAGTATGAGGAGCCCGGGTCGCCGCATGGGGCCGAATCCTAGCCGTGGCGGCACCCTCGGGTCAAGTTGTAAGTTCCGTTCAGCACACCATTTCGGACGCGGCGGGAGCGACGCATGGCAGGCCACAGTAAATGGAAGCAGATCAAGCGCAAGAAAGCGGTGACGGACCGCAAGCGGGGCGCGTTGTTCACCCGTCTCATCCGCGAAATCACCATCGCCGCGAAAGCGGGCGGGGGTGATCCAGGCGGGAACGCGCGCCTCCGCACTGCTATCGATGCGGCCAAGGCCGAGAACATGCCCGCCGACAACATCGACCGGGCCGTCAAGAAGGGCACCGGCGAGCTGGCGGGCGTGATGTACGAAGAGGTGACCTACGAGGGCTACGGGCCCGGCGGCGCGGCGGTCATGATCGACGCCACCACCGATAACCCCACGCGCACGGTGGCCGATATCCGTCACGTCTTCTCGCGCCATGGCGGCAACCTCGGCGCCACGAACTCGGTAGCCTGGATGTTCGACCGCAAGGCGCAGATCCTGCTCGAGACTCAGGGCGTGAACGAGGATACCGCGATGGAGGCGGCGCTCGACGCGGGTGCCGACGACTTCGCGAGAGACGGCGACGTCTTCGTGGTCACCGCCCCGCCGGCCCAGCTGCATGCCGTGCGCGACGCGCTCGCGGCGAAGAAACTCAAAGTGCAGAGCGCCGAAATCGCGCGCATTCCGAAAAACACCGTCAAAGTCGAGACGGGAGATGCCAAGCGTCTCCTGGCCCTCGTGGAGGCGCTGGAGGAGTCCGACGACGTGGCCAAGGTGTCCTCCAACTTCGATATCGACGCCGAGGCGCTGGCGGCGATCGACGGATGATGTGAGGGTCCTGGGCGTCGACCCGGGGACGGCGGTGACCGGGTACGGGATCGTCGAGCGCAACGGCAACGGGGGCCCGGGAGGGAGGTTCGGACACCTGATCGAATGCGGGGTGATCCGGCTGCCGCGCTCCGGCAGGCTCGAGGTACGGCTCGCCGAGCTGTACGCCGGCATCGTCGAGCTCATCGCGCGCCACCACCCTACCCACCTCGCCCTCGAAGACGCCTTCTATCATAAGAACGTCCGTACCACGCTGGTCCTCGGGCATGCCCGGGGCGTCGTCCTGCTGGCCGCCGTCCAGGGCGGCGTCGCCGTCGCCGAGTACTCCCCCGCGCGCATCAAGAAGACCGTGGTCGGCGCCGGTGGCGCACCCAAGGCGCAGGTCGCGGCGATGGTCGCCAAGCTGCTCCGGCTCCGCACCACGCCGAAACCGTCCGACGCCGCCGACGGGGTCGCG
>DATBBZ010000002.1:0-8728 GCA_036270745.1 Gemmatimonadales bacterium
CAGGGATCCGAACCCCAGCTCCACACACTTTCGAGCGATTTCGGTCGCGAGTCCTTTGCCCCACCAGGCGGGATAAAACGCGTATCCCGTCTCGATGTCGTCCTGGCCTTCGACGTCCAGGTGGCGGAGGAGCCCGCGCCCGATCATCTCGCCGCTCGCGCGGTCCCGGACGATCCAGAGTCCGAATCCGAACTCATCCCAGTGAGCGAGATTGCGGTCCAAATACTCCTGCGTCTTCACCTCGTCACGCACGCCGCCGAGCATGGCCATGGCGCGCGGGTCCTGGTGCATCCGGTGGATCTCATCCCGGTGTGCCGGCATGAGCCGCTCGGCGGAAAGCCGGGCGGTGGTGAAGGCATCGAGAATCACCCGAACCGCTCGTCCGCGGTGGGACCGTACATCGACGGCACCGGGACGTCGAGCATCCGGAGATAGAGGCCGAGCTGAGCCCGGTGGTGCACCATGTGGCTGAAGTGGATGCGGATCACCTCCCGCCTCGGCTGCGACGTGATCACATGCCCGTGATGCATCAGGGCCCACATCTCATCGAACTGCGCGTCTCTCGCGGACGCCAGGGCTTCGCGCGCGGCCTTCACGCCCTTGTCGAATCCGTCCAGGAGGGTCGCGGTCTTCTCGTTGCTGTACCCGGGCTGCTTCGCCAGGTCGAGCCCAGGTTGCTTGAGCATGCTGATCATCCAACTCGGCATCCCCGCCACCAGCTGGGCGAGGTGAGCGAGCGGGAAGGACTTGGTGTGCGGCTTCCAATCGCCCTTGCCGTCGGGGACGCGCTCGAGCACACGGCGGGTGGTCGCGGTTTCCTGATCGAATTCCGGGAGCAGGGACTGGCCGATGGTCATGTACGGTCCAGGGTCAGGGAGATGATAAGTCTACCCCGGACCGGTTCCCGCCGGACTTCCGGAAGAGGGCGGTCACCGCCAGCAACAGGGCGCTGGGGATCCCGATCCAGAGGACTTCGTTCGCCACCACGCGCAGCACCCGGTGCCCGATCGACATGGGCCGGGGAAAGTGTTCATAGCCGAAGAGGTGCCAGGGCAGGAGGTATCGGTGCGTGCTGAAGGGCCAGAAGTACATGACGGGCGTTCCGTAGACGGCCATCCCGTCGAGGAACCCGTGACTTGCGGTCGCCAGGACCAGAGCGACGGCGTACCGCCACCGGACGGCGGCGAACCGGGGCTCTCGAAAGGCCAACGCGGCGGTGAGGGTCCCGAGCAGCACGGCGAACGTGAGCGAGTGCGTGAAGCCCCGGTGCGCGGCCCACGAGCCCCACGTCACATAGCCATGCCAGAGCACATCGAGATCAGGCGCGGCTGCGCACAGGATGGCGGCGACCCAAAACCGCTTGGGGACCGGGTTGCGAGCCAGGGGGGATGCGATGGCGGCGCCGGCCAGGGCATGGCCCAGGGAGGACGGCACGCTAGCGGACGCTCCACCGGGGGATCCAGCGTCCGACGCGGCGGCAGTATTCGTCGTACTCCGGTCCGAAGAGGCGGCGGAGGGTGGGCTCCTCATAGCCCATGACGAATACGTTGACCGCGACCGCAAAGAGAATGAGGTATCCCAGAAACGCCGTCGTCCACACCAGCAGCAGCTCCCCGAACAGGATCCAGAACACGCCCACGTACATCGGATTTCGGACGTAGCGGTAGAGGCCTTCCACCACCAGGTGCTTCGGCGGGTCGACGGGGGCCAGCGTCCCTTTTCCTTTTCGCGCGAAATCCCAGATGCAGATCAGGAGGATCACGGCGCCGATGAACAGGATAGGGAACCCGGCGAGCTGCAGGGGGCGGAGGTGGTCAAGGGCGACCGACGAGAGTCCGAAGTAGCGCCATGGGACGATGCCGGTGATCGTGCCGGGCAGCACGATCATCGCGAGCAGGCTCTTCAAGGCCAGCTTCACAATCGTGCGATCGTCACGCCCTTGCCTCGGAGCTCGGCCGCGACGACGTCACGGACACAGAAATAGGGGGCGACGTTCCAGGTCACCCCCTACGATACCTGGGACTGGCTGAGGGCGCGACGCTATTCGAGACGCACCGGGATTCGAGCGGTGGTCAGCGTCCCCTCGGCGGCCGGCAATGTGGCGTACAGGACGTATGCCCCCGGAGGCATGCTGTCGATCACCTTAGGATTCGTCATCGAGGTGGTGGTGCCAGTCCAGGTGTACTGGAAGTCCTGGGTTTGGCCGGAAGCGAAGGTCCACCCCCCGATGTTCTCGGCGCAGAAGTATTGGCCACCCGCGGGCACAACCACGTTCCCGCTGGAATCGGCGACGAAGAACTCCAGACGACATCCGTTGACGGTGAGGGAGACCGAATGCGCGGCGTGGTTCGTGACGGTGGCGGTGAAGGTTACTTGCTCTCCCAGGTGAATCGCCGAGGTGCTGGTGCGTCCGGTCAGGGTGACACCGCCCGGGCCCTCGATTGAGCTCGAGCAGGCCAAGGCTCCGAGAACGAGAACGGTTCCGACGTGGCGTGGCGGCTTGACCTCTCCAATGCGGGTGGTCAGTTTGATACCCGCCACGCTCCGCCGGGTTTACCTCGGCAAAACCCTCACCCCCCACGCTGTCCCATAATCGAACTCCTTCAGCTTCCAGAGACCGTATTGACGCGCCAGGACCGCGGGCGTGGCGGACTGCCGGTAGTCGTCCTGGAATCCCACCAGCAGCGAGGGATGCTTCTCGAATACGGCGCGGAAGCGCAACACCGAGTCGGGCGCGAGGGTCTCCGGCAGCATGCGGGACGGACGCCCCGTCAGGAAATAGACCGCGGCCGGATCATTCGAGTAGATGTCGTACTTCGCGCCTACGGTCCTGAGCCACTGCGCGAAGTCGGTCTTCTGCCAATCCGCGCCCTCATACCCGTACCCGTCGGACCGCAGGGTCCGCACCTGGCCCACATCCACCACGGCGGCCGCCGCAATCCAGGCCGCGAGCACGCCCCCCGCCGCCGAACGCCCCCGGCCCGTCCACCCGTCCCACAAGTATCCGACCATCGTGCCGACGGCCGCGCCGCCGCAGATGTACAAAGGAGAGAGAATGCGGTCGTCGAACTCTATCTCCCCGCCCACAAAGGTCCGCGAGAAGAGCAAGATCCCCGCGTAGACGCCCGAAAAGAGCAGGAGGGAGAGCAGCCACCGCTCCAGTATGCCGATCTGCGGTACGCGCACGGAGATGGTCCGGTGCACGAGCCACAGCACGGCGAGCATCGCCAGCACTGCCAGGGGAATCATTGAATCCGGCAGCGCGGCGCTCGGCACCAACCACGCGCCGACGCGACTGATCCCCTGACCCACCGCCCCCGCGATTCCCCCAAACGTCCCGACCGTCGCGAAGGGTGTGCGCGCCTCCGCGAGCCGCTCCCGCGCGAGCCAGGCCCCCTGGAGCACCAGGGCCGGCATGCCGGCGAGTGCGGCCCGCCTGAGACGGACCTTCCACCCGGCCGGCTGCGCAAACGCCCAGACCACCACCGACACCACGCTCGCGATCTCGGCGTACCGCACCAGATTCGCCAGCCCGGCGGTGAGGCCGTAGGCCCAGGCACGTTCCGGGCGCGCCGCCATCAGGCCCAGGGTGATCGCGAGCAGTGCATACGACAGGGGCTCGGACAGGACGATCCAGTGCTGGGTGACTACGCCGGGCGCCAGCAGCGCGAGCAGCGCGGCGAGCACGGCGCCAATGGAGCCCCCGGCGGCGAACGCGGCGGAGGCGAGGGCCCAGGCGGTGAGCATGGTGGCGAGAACGATCACGAGGCGCGCCGCTTGCACCGGCGCGACGCCGAGGGCGACGGGAACCGAGATCGCGAGCGGATAGCCGGGAGGGAAGGAGCCGAGCGCGCTGGTGCTGTCCGACTCCCACCAGTAGGCGGTGGGGACGGCGAGCGTGCCGTGGCGCGCGAACCACTCCGCGGAGCCCGCGTACGACATCGAATCGGGTTCGAGGCCGGGCCCGGGCGCGGCCGTGATCCAGAACGCGAGCAATCCGGCGACGAACGCCATCGCGAGCGGGACGACACGCGCGAGAGTCTGCCGCGCGGCGACCTGAAGGCGTGATTCCATGTTGGGAGTATCTTACCCGGAAGAGGCTAAGAGGCTAAGACGCTAAGTCGCCAAGGGACCCAACACATGACCCGAGCAGTGGTGATGTTGATCCTGTTTCCCCTGGTCGTGGGCGCACAGGCGCTCCCGAAAACCACGGCGGAACGCACCAATTACCGGGAGACCTCGACGTCCGCCGACGTGGGTCTCTTCCTCGACTCGTTGCAGCTCGCGGGCGCGCCCATCGCGGTCGGCACCATGGGCTCGAGCACACTCGGCAAGCCGGTCTATCTGGTCATCGCGTCGGACCCGCCCGTCACGTCGGCTGCCGAGGCGGCGGCATCCGGGAAGCTGGTGGTCTACGTCCAGGCGAACATCCACGCCGGAGAGGTAGAAGGAAAGGAGGCGGTCCTGGCGCTCCTGCGCGAGCTCGCGGGACCGCGGCGCGATCTCCTCAAGAGTCTCGTCATCCTGATCTGCCCCAACTACAACCCGGACGGCAACGACGCCTTCGGGCCGCAAGCCATCAATCGGTCGGAGCAGAATGGCCCCGAGCTGGTGGGCCAGCGGGCCGACGAGGTCAACCTCGATCTGAACCGCGACTACTTCAAGGCGGAGGCGCCGGAGACGCGCGCGTCCCTCGAGCGCGTGTACACGACCTGGGACCCCGCGGTGATGATGGACCTGCACACGACCGACGGGACCCTGCACGGCTACCTGCTCACCTACGCGCCGCCCCTCGATCCGTCGAGTCCGGCGGGACCACTCACCTTCGCCCGCGATCAGATGTTGCCGGCGCTGCGGAAGACGCTCGCCGACCAGTACCACGAGCCGATCTTCGACTACGGCAACGTGGACGATCCGATGAACCCCAAGAGCTGGGACACCTACGCGCCGGTGGGCTGGTACGGCACCAACTATGCGGGACTGCGGGGCCGGATCGGCATCCTCTCCGAGGCCTACAGCCACGCAGACTTCAAGACCCGGATTCAAGTGACGCATGACTTCGTGGTGGAGACGCTGAACTACTCCGTGGCGCACGCCGGCGAGATCAGGCGTCTCGAGCGGGACGCGGACCGTCAAACGACGCTCGAGGGTTTGGGCGAAGCCCCGCGACCGAGCCTCGCCGTCGAATACAAGCTCGCCGGCCGCGGCACGGAGCCGATTCCACTCGAGATCATGCAGCCCACTCGGGACTCGTCGCGCGGGCGCCCGCGCCTCGCCGGCACCGGCTCGCTCAAAACCTGGAGCCTCCCGGTGAACGACCGGTTCGTCGACTCCGCGACGGCACCGGAGCCGGCCGGCTACTTCCTGCCTCCCGCGGCCGTCGCCGTCGCCCGGTTGCTGCGGCTGCACGGCATCGCCGTGACTCAACTGTCGGCGCCCTGGACCGACACAGTCGAAGTCCTCCAGAACGCACAGCTCACCTGGTCCCCCCGGGAATTCCAAGGTCACCATCTCCTATCGGTGCAGGGCACTCGGACGCGCGTCTCCCGCACGCTCCCGCCCGGGACCTTCTTCGTGTCCACGGGGCAGCCGCTGGGGCGCCTAGTGTTCGCGCTCCTGGAGCCGGAAGGCTGGGGGCTGGCACGCTGGGGCATCTACGACCGCCTGCTCGGCTCCGAATTCGGGGCCTATTCCGGGCTGGTCTACGGATCGTCTGGCGTCGGTGAGTTCCCGGTCTGGCGGGCGGTTCGGGGGGTGAGAGTCCCGATGCGCCAGCTGCCCTGAAACGTTTTCAGCGACCTCTGGGGGGCCTGCCGTATGTGTGGTGATTTGTGAACCCCTAGGAGACGGCCGTGAAGTCCTTGTTTCGGTCTGCGCTGGTGTTGGTTGCGTTGGTCGCGGGACTCTGCGGGCGTGCCGCCGCGCAAGTCGGGACTACCACGGACATCATCACCGGGGTCGTGCGCGGTCCCGACAGCCTCCCCCTCGCGGGCGCAGTGGTGCAGGCCACGTCGGTCGAGACGCAGGTCTCCCGGCAGCGGACCACCGACGCGAAAGGCCGATACACCATCGTCTTCCCCGATGGTGGCGGGCAATACACCATCCTGGTTCGCGCCGTGGGCATGCAACCGCAGAGCTTTTCGCTCGCGCGGCAGGCAGACGAGGACCGTCTGGTAGGCAACATCACCATGGGCATGCAGGCGGTGCAGATCGCCGGGGTCACGGTGCGCGCCCGCGCCAACAACCGGACCACCGCGCCCTCCCCGGGTGAAATGGACCGGAACCTGAATCCGGAGCAGGTCGCGCGGCTCCCCATCGACGCGTCCGATCTGAATACGCTCGCCACGCTCGTGCCCGGCGTAGTGGGCGTCGGCGAGACCGACTCGACCAGCGCACAGTTCTCCGTCGCGGGCCAGCGCCCTACCGCCAACGACATCACGCTCGACGGCATGTCGTTCGGCTCCGGATCGGTGCCGCAGGATGCGGTGCGGTCCACGCGGGTGGTGACGAGCACGTACGACGTGGCCCGCGGGCAATTCTCCGGCGGCGTGGTGGCGTCCACGACGCGCAGCGGGACCAATGTGCCGCAGGGATCGTTCACGTACACCCTGCGCGACCGCGACCTCGCCTGGGGCGGGGTCACCAACTCGCCCTTCAGTCAGGGATACACGCAGAACCAGGTCGGCGGCGGCTTCGGCGGGCCGATCATTCCCAACAAGCTGTTCGTGTTCGCAGCGTTGCAGGGCCGGTTCCGGGGCCAGGCGCTGCCGTCACTGCTGTCGGCCGACCCCGCGACGCTCGCGCGGCTGGGGGTGAACCCCGACTCGGTGGCCCGCTTCATCCAACTGGCGATCGCCGCCGGCGTGCCGATCAACCTCTCCGCCATTCCCGATGACCGCTCGACCGACAACACCACCGGGCTCGTGCGGCTCGACTGGAACCTGTCGGACGTCCAGACGCTGATGCTGCGCGTGGACGGCCGTTGGAGCTCCCAGGACCCCACGCGGATCGGCGCACTCTCGCTCCCGCCCACCGGCGGCACGCGCGCCGAGAATGGCGGGGGGCTGATGGCGATGCTGACGTCGTACATCGGCGGCAACTTCATCAACGAGTTGCGCGGGTACGCGTCCTCCGACCACAACACCCAGAACGGGTTTCTCAGCCTTCCCGAGGGCAGAGTCCAAGTGGGGTCGACCCTGCCGGACAGCTCGTTCGGGTTCGCCAATCTCGCGTTCGGCGGCAACCCCGGGTTTCCGCAGTCGAGCCTGACGCGGGGCGTGGAAGCTTCGGATGAGTTCTCCTGGCTCCCGGGCGACGCGTCGCACCGCTTGAAGCTCGGCCTCTACTTGAACGGCACCCAGCAGAAGGCCCTGCAGACCCCCAATCAGCTCGGCACCTTTCTCTATCCGTCACTCGGCGCGCTGGCGGCGAACCAGCCGGACCTCTACACGCGAACCCTCGCGCCCCTCCAGCAGGCGGGGACAGCGTGGAATACCGCGATGTACCTCGGGGATACGTGGCGCACCGGGCCGGCACTGCAGATCGCGTACGGGGCCCGGCTGGAGGGCGCGAGCTTCTCGGGCGCACCGGCCTTCAATCCCGCGGTCGACTCCCTCTTCGGCGTCCGCACCGACCAGATCCCGTCCGAGACGCATTTCTCTCCGCGCCTGGGATTCACCTGGATGCCGGGAGCCTCGGACGGATTCCCAGCGACCATCGTCCGGGGCGGCTTCGGTGACTTCCGCTCGCTGACGCCGAACACCCTGTACTCGGCGGCTCTGGCGGCGCCCGGCTTGTCGAACGCCGAAACCCAGCTGGTGTGCATCGGGTCGTCGGTGCCGAGCCCTGATTGGAACACCTACATGAACGATCCCGGGGCAGTGCCGGCGGCCTGCACCGACACAGCGAGCGCGGTCGAGATCACGCCGAATCCGAACGTCACGGTCTTCGCGCCCAGCTACACGGCCCCCCGCGCCTGGCGCGCGTCCCTCGGTGTGCAACGCCGGGTGCTCGGCGGCACCTACACGGTCTCCCTCGACGGCAACTACGCGCGGGGGGAGAGCCAGTACGGCTTCCGGGACTTGAACCTGAATACCACGCCGCAGTTCACCCTGCCGGGGGAAGACAACCGGCCCGTCTATGTGCCGGCGGACTCGGTGCAGACGTCGACCGGAACGCTCAGCTCCCTGAACTCACGACTCCATCCCCAGTTCGGGCAGGTGGTTCAGGTGGGGTCAGATCTCCAGTCGGATTCCAAGCAGTTCACGCTGGGCTTCGGCGGCTTCACGGCCCGGGGGGCGACGTTCCAGGTGTCGTACACGTGGACCCGGGCGCTCGACCAGTCCTCGTTCTCCTGCTGCGCGGCGACGCAGGGGTTCGCGGCGCCGACGACGGCCGGGGATCCGAACGTCCGCGAATGGGCGACCAGCGATTTCGAGCGGCGCCACTCGTTCCTGGCCACGCTGACCTATCCGGTCAGCGCGGCGCTCGAGGTGACGGCGATCGGACGGCTGACCTCCGGCACTCCGTACACGCCCCTGGTCGGCTCCGACATCAATGGCGACGGCGCGCGGAACGATCGGGCGTTCGTGTTCGACCCCACGACCGCAGCGGATCCCGCGGTCGCTCAGGCCTTGAAGGCGCTCCTCGCGAGCAACTCCGGCGCGCGGGACTGCCTGGCGTCGCAACTGGGTCGCATCGCCGGGCGGAACTCGTGCACGGGTCCCTG
>DATBBZ010000003.1:0-9957 GCA_036270745.1 Gemmatimonadales bacterium
AGAGAACCTTTCCGCTCGCGCCGACGAGTTCGCCCGGCGGATTGCGGCGCAGACCGGCGCCTCCGGGGACGCCGCGGCGGCCGAGGTCACCACCTCCATTTCCCGGCTCTTCACCTACGCGGCGTGGGCCGACAAGTACGACGGCGCGGTGCATCACGTGCCGATCCGGGGCGTCACGCTCGCCATGCCGGAGCCTATCGGGGTGATCGGGTTGGCGGCGCCCGAGGAGCACCCGCTGCTCGGGTTCGTCTCGCTCGTCGCCCCGGCCATCGCCACCGGCAACACCGTGATCGCGATTCCGTCTCCGGCGCATCCGCTCTCGGCCACCGATTTCTACGGCGTGCTGGAGACCTCGGATGTCCCCGACGGCGTGATCAACATCGTGACGGGGGACCGCGAGGCGCTGATCAAGGTGCTCGCCGAGCATCTGGACGTGGACGCAGTGTGGTACTGGGGCACGGCGGCCGGCGTGGAGGCCGTGGAGGCGGCGTCGGCGGGGAACATGAAACGGACGTGGGCCATGGATCAGACGGCCCAGACGGCCCATCCGCGCGACTGGCTCGATGCGTCCTGGGGTGAGGGGCAGGAGTTTCTCCGCCACGCCACCCAGGTGAAGAACATCTGGATCCCCTACGGGGAATGACGTCACCTCGCCCGGTCGGCGCCACCGTTCCCATCGGGGTCTCGAACCGCCACCTGCACCTGTCTCCCGCAGACGTCACCCGCCTCCTGGGTGATGGCAAGTCGCTCACCGTCGACCGGATGATCACCCAGCCGGGACAGTACGCCGCGAAGGAGCGGATCGATGTGGTGGGCCCGAAGGGCACGCTCACCGGCATGCGGGTCGTCGGACCGGCGCGGAGCGCCACGCAGGTGGAGCTCGCGCTCACCGATGCCCGCACCCTCGGCGTCACCGCCCACGTCGCGAACTCGGGCAAACTCGCCGGCACCGAGGGAGGGGTCACGCTGGTGGGACCCGCGGGCTCGGTCACCCTGTCGAGTGGAGTCATCGTCGCCGCCCGCCACCTCCATTGCGGTCCGGGGGACGCGACGCGGCTGGGTGTCTCCGATGGTGACTGGATCGATGTGGTGTGCGGAACGGGCAGCCGGCAGGTGATCTTCGAGGGCCTGCTGGTCCGGGCCGGGGCGGCCCACGCGACCGAAGTCCACCTCGACACCGACGAGGCCGCCGCGGCCGGCGTCGCCACCGGCGACCAGGCCCGGATCGTGGCGTGGAGGCCCGCCGGAGGGGGGGGCTCCGCGACGCCGTGATCACCGCCATCGAACACCGGGTCAACTACTCGGAAACGGATCAGATGGGCCTGGTCTACCATGCCAATTACGTCATCTGGCTGGATCTGGCGCGGACGGAACACCTGCGCGGTACCGGGGTGACGTACAAGGAGATGGAAGAGCAGGGGGTGTACCTGGCGGTCACGGACCTCCAGGTGCGCTACCGTCGCGCGGCGCGCTACGACGATCTGGTCCGCGTCCGCTGTTGGGTCCGGGAGGTGGCGTCGCGGCGAGTCACCTTCGGGTACGCGGTCGAGCGGGAAGGGACGGCCGCGACCGCTGAGCTCCTGGCCACCGCGCAGACGTCACTCATGGCCCTCGATCGAGGGCACTCGCCCACCCGCATTCCGGAGCACGTGCGTGAGCTGCTGGCGCCGTCGTCGGATCCCGTTCGCCTGTAGCCGGCGTGCGCCGTGGCTCGTGGCCGCGGCGCTCCTCGCTGTGTCTCCGCTCGCCGCCCAGCAGACCGTCCCCATCGACGAAGCCGCGGTCGGCGAGCTGGCCCGGCTCCTCGCGGCGTCGGACAGCCGTACCTTCAGCGAGGCGCTGCTGCGCGACGGGCTCCAGCAAACGGACGCGACGATCAGGCGCCAGGCCGCGCTCGCGGCAGGCCGTATCGGCGATACCGCAGCCGTCCCGATGCTCCTTCAGGCCCTCGCGGACTCGGACCAGAGCGTGCGCTCGGCGGCGGCGTTTGCGCTGGGGATGCTCAAGGATCCCCGGGCGGTGCAGCCGCTCCTCGACCTCATCCAGCGGGTCACGCCCGATCAACAGGACTTCGGCACCTTCGAGGCGGTGACGGCGATCGCCAAGATCGGCGGCGGCGAGGGGGCGCGGGCCCTCCAGCTCGTCATCGATGCGGGTCGTCCGGGGCAGAGCAATCAGGCCGTGTCCCGCGCGCTGCTCGAGTCCTGGCGTCTGGGTACGGGGGCGCCAGTGCTCTCGCTCACCCGCTACGCCCAGGATCCCGACAACCTCGTCCGGTGGAACGCGGTGTTCTCACTCGCCCGCCTGGGTGACGCGCGGGGCGTGCCGTACCTCCTCACCGCCCTCAACGATCAGGACGCGACCGTGCGCGCGGCGGCTCTGCGCGGCATCACCGCCCGCGTGCTCGATCAGGCCCGGCAGCCGCACCCTCCCGTGATCGGGCGGGTGCGGGGGCTCCTGACCGACCCGGCGACCGGGGTGCGGGTCAACGCCCTGCGCGCGCTCGGCACGTTCCACGATACGACCCTGTCGAGCGCGGTCGCGCCGCTCGCCTCGGACGGTGTCGTGGGCGTCGCGGTGGCGGCCGAGACCACGCTGGGGGTGACCGGAGGGGCGGCGGCCATCGTGGCGCTGCGGGCGCATCTTGTCTCGGCGAACTTCGCGGTCCGGCGGCAGGCCGCGATCGGGCTCGCCGAAGCGGACTCGGCGGCCGGTGTGGCGTTCGCCGACTCGCTGGCGGCCAATCCGGATTGGCACTGGCGCAGTGTCGCCGCCGAAGCGGAAGGCGCGGCGCGGGACCGCGGCCGGCTCGAGCGTCTGCTGGCCGATCCCGACGGCCGCGTGGTGGCGTCGGCGTTGAATGCCCTGATGCGCATCATTCCGGAGGGAGACCCGGCCTTCCTGGTGAAAGCCCGGGGGCTGCTGACGCAGGCGGACCCGGCCGTGCGGAGTCTGGCGGCGGATGCCGTCGGACGTCACCCGGCGGTGGGCGACGTGGACGCACTGGTCGCCGCGTATCAGCGCTCGAGCGGCGACCCCTTCAACGACGCCCGGCTCTCCGCGGTCCGGGCCCTGTGCGCGATCGCGTCCTCCGGGCCGGCCGGCGAGAACGCCGTCAGCGCGCGTTTCTTCGGGGCCGTGTCACGCCCCGCCGACTACCTGGCCTGGCGCATGGCGGCAGCCAACTACCCGGGCCCGATCCCGGCGTGGCCGCAGGCTCCGCCCATCGCCACCGGCAAGACCGACGCCGATTATCGGGACGCCGCACGGCGGTATCTCTATCCCTCGCTGCACGGAATGGCGAACCCGACCGTCACCATCGAGACCGACCGGGGGGCGATCACGGTGGAGCTCCTGCCGGCCGACGCGCCGCTCACGGTGGCGGCCTTTCTGGCGCTCGTGGACCGCCGGTACTTCGACGGGGATCACTGGCATCGCGTCGTCCCGGATTTCGTCATTCAGGACGGCGATCCGCGGGACGATGGCTGGGGTGGACCGGGCTTTGCGCTGCGCGACGAGATCTCCCCGCGCCGGTACCAGAAGGGTTCGGTGGGGCTCGCCCTGTCGGGGCCTGACACCGGGGGCAGTCAGTACTTCATCACCCTGGAGCAGGAGCCGCGTCTCGATGGGACGTATCCCATCTTCGGCCGGGTCACGTCGGATCTGTCGGTGCTGGACAACGTGACCCAGGGCGACCGCATACGCAGCGTGCATCGATGAGACGCGCCGGCCTGACGCTCCTCGCGCTCGCCCTGCTGCCGGCGGGGCGGGGGCTTCGCGCGCAGTACGGGTACTTCGGCGAGAACAAGGTGCAGTTCAAGGAGTTCGACTGGCGGGTCATGCAGGGCCCGCACGTGGACCTGCACTACTACCCGGCCGAAGAAGAGCTGGCGCGGGTCGCGCTGGCGTACGCGGAAGAGAGCTATGCGGCGCTCTCCCGGCGCTTCAACTATGAAGTTCCGCACCGCGTGCCGCTCATCGTCTACGCGTCCCACACCGACTTCGAGCAGACCAACATCCTGCCGTATGTGCCGCCCGAGGGGCTCCTGGGGGTCACGGACTTCGCCAAGGAGCGCGTGACTCTCCCGTTCACCGGGAGCTACTACGACTTCAAGCACACCATCCGTCACGAGCTGGTGCATGTGTTCCAGATCAGTCTGGAGGCGCAGACGCTTCGCCGGTATCCCCGCGAGCGCCACGCGGCTCTCCCCCTGTGGTGGACAGAAGGGCTGGCGGAGTATTTCTCGATCGGCACGGACAACCAGGGCGAGATGATCCTCCGCGAGATCACGGTCTCCGGTCAGCTTCCCACGCTGGAGCAGCTGAACTATGCGGGAGGGGGCGCCGTGTACCCGGTCGGCGCCAAGATTCACCAGTTCCTGGCCGAAGGTTACGGAGAGTGGCGGATCCTGGAGGTCTACGACGACTTGTGGAAGTACGACACGTTCGACCACCTGATGGAGGGGGTGTACGGCCAGAGTTTCGCCCAGCTCTCCCAGGCGTGGCAGCATTGGATGCGTCAGAAATACTACCCCGCGGTAGAGGCCTCACGCCCGTTGGGGCTCGACGCGAAGAAGGTCGGCTCGCTCGCCATCAAACCCGCGGTGGTGCTCGATTCCGCGGACACCGCGCAGAACCGGGTCCTCTATTTCTCACCCGCGGACGGGTACACGGACATCTACTCGGCCCAGCTGGACGGGGATGACAAGCGGGCAGTGGTGAAGGGTGAGCGGACGCCCGAGTTCGAGTCCTTCCATTTCTTCGACTCGCGGCTCGATGTGTACCGCGGCCGCCTGCTGGCGTTCACCAGCAAGTACTTGGACCGCGACGCCCTGTTCGTCTGGGACCTCCGCCGCGGCAAGAAGGTCGGCCGGTTCCAGTTCCCGGGTCTGGTGGGGATCCTGTCGCCCTCCTGGACACCCGACGGACAGAGCCTGGTGTTCTCAGGACTGGCCGACAACGGCTACTCGGATCTCTATCGCCTGTGGATCGCGGACGGTCGCCTCGAGCGCCTGACCAATGACCGCTATCAGGACGTGGATCCCTCCGTCAGTCCCGACGGCAAGCGCGTCGTGTTCTCCTCCGACCGGACCTCCTTCGGCATCGACGGAGCCCGGAATCTGTTCACGCTCGACCTCGCGAGCGGCGCCATCACCTACCTCACGTACGGTGATTGGAAGGACAGCGGGCCGCGGTGGGATTGGAGCACGGACCGCATCTGGTTCGCGAGTGACCGGGGCGGGGCCTCGCAGGTGTACGACATCGATTCCACGGGGGCGGGGCGGCGGGTGACCGCGGCGCTGGGCGGGGCGTTCGATCCGCAATATGTCCCGGCCGAGTCGACCATCGTGTTCAGCGGATTCTCCGATCTGTCGTTCGGGATCTACCGGACTCGGGTGACGGGTGATACCACCGGGCCCGCCGTGAGTCTCGCCTCCAACCGGGAGGCGCCCGACTGGGCGTGGCCCGAGCTGGCGGCGCCGGTCACCACTGCGGAGAGTCCGCAGCCGTACCGCCGGCGCTTCACGCTCGACTTCGCCGCGGGGGACGCCATCGTGGTGCCGGGTCTCGGCGCCGCGCAGGGCGCGGACTTCCTCTTCTCGGATCTGCTCGAGGATCATCTCCTGCTCCTCCAGCTCTCGTCCTTTCAAGGCAACGGACTGGGGAATTTCTTCGGCAACATCAACGGGACGCTGGTCTATCTGAATCAAACGCACCGCATCAACTGGGGTGTGGGAGCATTCCGTCTCCGCGGGACGTTTTTTGAAGGGGACCTGTCGACGGTCTACGACGAGACGTCCACGGGCGTGTTGGGTCAGCTACGGTATCCTTTCGATCGCTTTCGGCGCCTGGAGCTCGAGTACCGGCTGGAGCATTCCGATCGATTCGACTTCGGGTCGATCGATGTCTTGACCGGGGGCGACCCGACGGCGCTCCATCGCGTCGGCTGGTTGTCGTCGAACTACCTCACCTACGTGAAGGACAACACGCTCTGGCTCGATACGGGGCCGATCGACGGCGAGCGGTACGCCTTCACTGCCGGCGTGGTCAATGACGTCAGCCATGGCCGCTTCGATTCGTGGGTGGGGTTTGGCGACTACCGCCGGTATCTCCGGACCTCCCTGCGCTCGGGATTCGCGTTCCGGGCGATGGGGTACTACGGCGGAGGTGAACGACCCCGGGAGACCAACATCGGGGGGTCCTGGGGCATCCGCGGGTATCCGTACTACGGCTATATCGCGGGAACGCGCGCGTGGATGCTGAACCTCGAATGGCGCTTCCCGATCACGGACTACCTGGATCTTGGCTTTCCCTTCGGCCCGCTCCGGTTCCCGGGGGTGCAAGGGGCCTTCTTCGTGGATGATGGACGCGCCTGGTCACGACTGACGGACGCCCGGGCTTCCCTCGGATCCTCGGGTCTCGGGCTTCGCATGCCCCTCGGCCCCGCCTTCGTGCTGCGCCTCGACATGGGGTACCGGTTTTCGAGCGGGGACGTTTCACTGTACTCCCTTCCAGCTAACTATCAGGGAAGGCGCTTCGTCGACTTCTTTTTCGGGTTTAACTACTGAGCGGGCAACGATTTCTGCTTGACCGTGCCGACGCGCGCTCCTACATTGGCGTGTTGGTGGCACTCGGGTGTGCCATGACGGCAGGGACCGCTTGCAGGCCGTCGAGCCTCGCTCCCGCGGCTCTCGCGCCCGCATCGGCCGACTCGGCACGCGGGTGGGCGCTAACCACCGCGCCGAAGCATGCGGCCGGCATCCGGTTCAAGTGGCGGTACGAAGACCGGAAGCTGAACGCAGCGGGGCGAGCGACGGCGCGGGTGGCGCCATCCGACTCCGTGCGCCTCGACTACTCGGCGACCCTCGGCCTTTCGTCGGGCGCCGGCGTCGTGGTGGGGGACTCAGTGATCTGGGCCGATCCGGACCAGGACTTCCGGTCCTTCATCCGGGGGGTCCGAGTCTTCTGGGCCACCCTGGGGGTGGCCCGTCCGGCGCCGGCCGGGGCCGTGGTGAGCGCGGGGCTGGTCGGGAGCGCGGATCACCCGCGAATGGCGTGGCGGTACGCAACCGGTGCCGACACGCTCACGTACGTAGGCGGGAACCAGGTCCTGGACGTCGAGTGGCGGAATGGGTCGACCGTGGTGGCGCGAAGCCACACGGAGCTCGATCAGCGCGAATGGCCGGCACGCGCGCAGGTGGAGTTTCCCGAGGCGGGAGCGCGGTTTGAGCTTACAGTGGTGGGGGTCGACACGACGGTCGTGGTACCGCCGGCTCTCTGGCGGAGTCGCCGGTAGCGTCGCGCTCGCCAGTCTGACGGGGTGCCTGTACGGGTTCGCCGGCGGCGGTCTCCCGAACATCAAGACCGTCGCGATTCAGCCTTTCGACAATCAGACGCCGGTGCCGCAGCTCACCACCGAAGTGAACGAGGCGATCCGGCAGGCGTTCGAGAGCCGGCTGGGGTTGCGCCAGGCGGGCGAACAGACGGCTGACGCGCTGGTGCGCGGCCGGATCGTCGCCTACCAGGCGGACGTGCCTCTCGCCTTCGTCCCGGGGCAGGGACAGGCGCCGGTGACCCGGCGTCAGGTGCAGGTGACCGTGGACGTTGAAGTCCTCGACCAGCGGGAGGGCAAGACGATCTGGCAGCGCCAGGGACTTACGGTACTGGGCGACTACCAGCCGCCCGCGGAAGGTGACGGGCGGAAGCAGGCGCTCGACAAGCTGGTCACGGAGATCGTAGAGGGAGCCCAATCGCAATGGTGACCGGACGGTCTGTGTCGCGGCGGGGCGCGTCATCCCTTGGCTGTCTGATCTCGCTCCTGATCTTCGTCGCGGCCCTGTATTACGGAGTGCACATCGGCGAAGTCTACTTCCGGTATTACCGTTTGGTGGACGAGATGGACAGCCAGGCCCGTTTCGCTTCGGCCATCGACAACGGCACCATTCGGCGGCGGCTCGAGGCGGCCATCGAGGACATCGGGCTCCCCTCCGACGCGGCGGACGCGCTCGTCATCACTCGCACCGGCGACCCGCGGAAGATCCACATCGAGACCCACTATACGGAGCGGGTGCAGCTGCCCCTCTTCAATCACGTCTTCTCGCTCAACCCCTCGGCTGACGAGTCCCTCTAGGCCGCACTCCCCGTGAACACGGCAGGGAAGATCCGTTCCTGGGACGGCGCGGCACGCTGGCGCCTGGGCGAAGGCGGGCGCGTCGTGTTCACGAACGGCGTGTTCGATCTTCTGCACGTGGGCCACATCGCCCTGCTCGAGGCGGCACGGCGCGAAGGGGCGTCCCTGATCGTGGGGGTGAACAGCGACGCGTCGGTCCGCCGGCTCAACAAGGGGCCGGACCGGCCCCTGGTGACGGAGAGCGAGCGGGCCCGGCTGCTCGCGGCGCTGGCGGTCGTGGACTGCGTGGTGATTTTCGAGCAGGACACGCCCCTCGAGCTGATCAAGCATTTGCGGCCCGACGTGCTCGTCAAGGGCGCGGATTACGACCGCGCAGGCGTAGTCGGGGCGGATGCAGTGGAAGGGTGGGGCGGGACAGTGGTGCTCGTGCCCCTGGTGCCCGGGCACTCGACCACGGAGCTCGCCCGGCGCCGCCACCGAGGGGGGGGCGCGTGAAGCTCCTGGTCGCGACCCGGAGCGCCGGCAAGGCCCGGGAGATCCGGTCGCTGCTCGAGGGCTTGCCGTTCGGGATCGAGTTGCCGCAGGACCGGTTTCTGGACCGGTTGCCCGAGGAGGACGATCTGGAAAGCGGAGCCACGTATGCGGAAAACGCGGTCCTGAAGGCCCGGTACTTTTCGGAGCGGGCCCGCGGGGAGGTGCCGACGGTGGCGGACGATTCGGGGCTCGAGGTCGACGCGCTGGACGGCGCCCCTGGCGTCCACTCCGCCCGCTGGGCCGGGGGGGGGGCCGGAGCAACCGATGGGAAGCAGGACGCCCGGAACAACACAAAACTCGTGGCGGCCTTGCAGGGCGTGTCGGAAAAAAAGCGGACGGCCCGATACCGGTGTGTGGTGGCCTTCCTCGACCGGCTGGATGGGACTCCGGAGATTGTGGAGGCCACCTGTGAGGGCCGGATCGTCCTGGAGCCCCGGGGGAGTGGAGGATTCGGCTATGATCCCTACTTCTTTTCTCCGGAGCTGGGCCTGACCTTTGGAGAGGCTGCCCTACCCGCGAAGCACCGCGTCTCCCACCGGGGCCGGGCATTCCGGGCGTTGGCGGAGATGTTGCTTCGGAGAGGTGTGTAGCTTTGTAGTTGCTTTTCCTAGGCGCCTGCGCGACTACGCGCCTGCGCGTCTAGTCTTACGGGGCGTGGCGCAGTCCGGTAGCGCGCCTGGTTTGGGACCAGGAGGCCGCGGGTTCGAATCCCGCCGCCCCGATTGTCTAAAGAGTTGGCCTCACAATGATTTTGCGGTAAGGGGCCTTTTCTGGGCCGATCAATGTGTTGTGAGCTTGTCCGAAGCTCGGGGGCCCGGGGAACCTAGTCGATCAAGTCAAACGCCTGCTGGGCCTGCCGGACTGCTGCCTCGAATGCGTGATGCCGCGCCCGGCTCCACGTGTCACTGCCAGTGGCCGCCTCCACCTCCCACGTGGCGCCCGACGACGACGCGCTGTGACGTCGCACAAAGGTCAGATCGGCGGCAAACGTTCCCCAGTCTGGCTTGCGCCGAATCTCCTCGATCAACCAGTCCTGCAACTCGCGATCGGTCACGCGCTCGTGTAACACCACCGCCCCCAAGTGTCTGCCGGTGTCAATGGTCGCGAAGCCCAGGCCACCGTTACCGCCGGCTGTGGCTGAAGTGCAGGGGGTCCCGCAGGAGCTGCAAGGCCCGATAGTAGAACAGACGGGTGGGTCGCCGCCCCTCGAAAGCCAGACCGCGGAGCCAGGTGAGCTCCTCCTCAGACGCGCCGTCGCACATGTCCGGGTCATCCCGGAAGGCCTTGAATCC
>DATBBZ010000004.1:0-2389 GCA_036270745.1 Gemmatimonadales bacterium
CGTGACGCTGGGGTCGTCGACGTCCCTCGTGTCGGGCGCCGGGATTGCGCTGGCCCTCTCGCCCCATGGGGCGGGCGGGCTCTTCCACCCGGGGTCGGTCGTGCGGGCCCGGATTCGCCATGCTGCGTCCCCGATCCTCTACGGGTACCCGTCGCAGTTCACGCTCTTCCGGGGCAACGGGCCGCTCTTCGAGGTCGATCCGCGGGACAGCGCGATGCTGGTCCTGCAGTACGGCGCCGGCCTCAAGTCTGAAAAGGACGAAGGCCCGATGCTCGGCCTCGCGGAGATCCCGAAGCCGCCCGCCACCAAGGAGAAGGACAAGCCCGCGCCCGACAGCGCGTACGTCGCGTCAGGGATGGTGCGAAACGAAGGTGACATTCTGGGCCAGGGCGCGATTTTCGACGTGCCGGTGGGGAAGGGACGCGTGATCGCGTTCACGTTCGACGCGCTGCACCGGTATCTCAACCATCACGAGTTTCCGCTGGTGTGGAACGCACTTTTGAATGGGGATGCGAAGGTCAGGTAGCTAAACCGTTTCCAGCGTCAGCACCTCGAACGGAGCGAGCGGGATTTCCACCGTCTTGTCGACGCTCGCCTCGATTGGGGGTTTGGCCCGCTCGCTCCGGTGCGCGCGCCGCAGCATGAACCGTTGGGGCGCGTGATCAGGGAGCTCCAGCGCTTCACCGATCCGCAACGGGAACGTCTGCGGTTGGTCTGACGGATTGCGGAGACACAGAATCCCGCGCCCCGGCGCCCAGGCCGCATGCCCATAGGGTTCGAGCTTGGCGGGGTCGCCACCGACCCAGTGGGTATCCACCAGCTCCGCCGCCCGGGAACGGGACCACCGCGCCGACTCGCCCAGCGCGTCCCAATTCGCCGGCGAGAGCAGGCCGGGCGTGATGTACATCTCCTGCAGCTGCGTCCCCGTCCCGAAGTACGCCCGGACCTCCGATGCGAAGTCCCCCGACGGGTCGGTGTCGAGGTTGTGCGCGTGCTTCGCGTAGATCATCCCGTGGAGCATCAGGGAGTTGAGCGGGAAGAGCGGCCCCTTCTGGACGATCCCGGCATACGTGTCGGCGTCCCGGTAGGTGATCCACTTCTGCCGCCAGCTCCCGACGCCGGCAAAGTCATGGTCCTCCCCGCCGCGCCAGATCGAATCACAGGACCGCAGGAAAAACGGAGACGGGTAGGTGCCGGTGGTGAGGTTCACGTAGAGATCGGACTTCTCGCCGCGCAGGTCACCGATCAGGGACAGCATGGCGTCGAAGTCCGAATCGAAGAGCGACCCCGGAAAGACGTGAGAGACATTTCCGGTGCCGTCGAACTTGAACTGATTGACGCCGTGCGTCCTGATCATGTCGACGCACACATCATGAAAGCGTTTGAAATATTTCGGCCCCGACAGCTCGAAGCCACCCTCGTTCGTCTCGAACCCCTGCGTCTTCCCATATGCCACCCGCTCGTCGCGCGGCTTGCCGTACCCGCCCCAGGGAGACATCCACACGCCGGGCGCGGCCCCGTACTTCGCCGCGGCGGCGCGGATGGGCGTGAACCCGTGTGGGAAGCCGGCGTGAAAGTGCCAGAGCGTTTCGGGGTCATCCCAGCCGTCGTCGAACAGGAACGAGTCGAGCACCACGGCGCGCTTGCGACGCAGCTCCACGCCGAACGCGTCGATGACCGCCAACGCGCCCGTCTGGTCGTACTTGCTGAAATAGCCCAGGTCGTACCACGAGTTGTAATGCAGGAACGGACGGTAGGGATGCGCGCGCTCACGCTCCACGTACATCAGGAAGTCCCGCCGCAATTGTCCCGGCGTCGCGGGCCCGATCACCGAGGAGTACGTCACTGGAGCGCCGGACCTGAGCGGGAGCTCCCGCTGGAGGCCGTACTGCACCCGGTCTCCGTCCAGGGTATGATGCGCGAGCGGATGTTCGAAACCCAGGAACCAGGCGTTCGTGACCACCGGGGAGCCGGCGACCGACCCGGAGATCCGAGCGCCGGGAAGCGTGAGATCTCCCAGCCGGATCTCCTTCACGGGCAGGTCTGCACCCAGGGCGCGGATCGTGACTTCCTGTCGCAGGTACCGGGAATCGGTGCGCAGAATGGCACGCCAGGTGATGCTCACGCGCGAAGCCGGGTCGCTCAGCTCGACGGTCACCTGGTGACCCGGCAGGCGGTCGGCGAACCGGGAGGCGTTGTGCTCGCCCGGGAGGCGTTCGTAGGTCGGGGTCCGGGCCTGTAGGACCGAACCGGCGATGGCCGTGCCGTCCTGGAGCACCAGCGTCACCACTTCTTCGGGGAGCGCCAGGGTGCGATGGCTGCCGAGGTCGGTGAGGGAAAGGCCTTTGAAGACGCTGCCGGAGAGGCGCCAGCGGGCATTGATGGCGTC
>DATBBZ010000005.1:0-5513 GCA_036270745.1 Gemmatimonadales bacterium
CGTCCGTCGAGCGGAACACGCCCCGTTGATCGTTCTTCGCGTAGCGGTTTCCCTGGGCGGCGACGAGGACGAGGTTGGGATCGTGGGGATCGACGAGAATCGAGGGGATCTGGCGCGTGTCATCGAGACCGAGGTGTTGCCAGGTCTTTCCGGCGTCGGTCGACTTGTAGACGCCGTCTCCTTCATTGATGTTGCCACCGGTCGGCATGTCGCCGGTCCCGACATAGATCACGCTGGTGTCCGAGGGAGCGACCTGCACGGCCCCAATGGCCGACGTGCTCGTGATCGCGTCGAAGACGGGCTCCCAGGTCACGCCGGCATTCGACGTTTTCCAGAGACCGCCGGTCGGAAATCCGGCGTAGAACACACCGGCCTCGCCGACCGCACCCGACACGGCGGACACCCGCCCGGCGCGGAGGGGACCGATGTTGCGCCACACGAGTCCCGCCAGGGAATCGGGTCCGGCGGCGCGCGTAGCGGTGAGGGAAACGACGGCAACAGAGAGGGCGATGATGCGCTTCATGCGGAGAGCCTCTGGGGTTCGGGGAACCACGGGAATATGCACCGTCCGACAGTCATACGGACCCTGACCAATTCCCGTTGCACGAAACGAAACGGCCTCACCCGGAGGTGAGGCCGCCCCGTAATCCCCTGCCGTTCCTGAGTCCTGGCTACTTGGCCAGGCCGCTGATCACGGAGGCCAGCGCCCGTACCTTCGCCGGGTCGCCCGCTGCGGCCGCCATCCCGTTGAGCTGCGACGCCAGTTTGGTCAGCGCATTCTTCCGGGCCGCCCCGGTGGCCTTTTCGGCCTTCGCCAGGCCAGCGCGGGTCTCGGTCACCTGCGCCGCCGTCATCCCGGACCGCGCCAGCTGGTCCAGGTAGGCCTGGGCCACGACGGGGCTCGAGGGCCACACGATCGTCTGCTGATCCTGCACGTTCTGCTGCGCGACCTGGACCAGCTTGGCCGCGTCGATCTCGTTCTGGCTGAGCAGATCGCTCGGCGTGAGCTCGAGAATATCGAGCCCGCGGCCGATCTCGGAGCTGACGATCATGCCGTTGTACCAGTAGGCCGACCACGAGCCGGCGTTCACGAGCTTGGTGGAATCCATCGGGCCCCGGTCGAAGAAGGCGATCTCCTTCGGGTGGGCCGGATCCGTCCAATCGAAGACCGAAATGCCGCCCTGGTACCAGCCCTGGACCATGATGGTGCGCCCGGGCACCGGAACCAGCGATCCGTTGTGCGCGACGCAGTTCTCCTGCTCCGTCTGGGCCGCGGGCATCTTGAAGTAGCTCTGGAACATCAGCGTCGAGTCCTTGATCCGGAAGAGTGCGTCCGCACCCCACTTGGGATCGTCGGTGGCCCGGCAGCGCGGCGCCAAGCCCCCGCCCCACTCGTCCGTGAAGAGGACCATCGAGCCGTCATTCGAGAACGTCGCCGAATGCCAGAAGGCGAAGTTCGAATCGGACGCGGCCGCGATGCGGCGCGGGTGCGCCGGATCCTTGATGTCCAGCAGGAGGCCGTAGCCGCCGCAGGCCCCGCCGGCCAGCCCGATCGCGGGATAGACGGTGATGTCATGGCACTGCACCGGACCGGTGCGCGGACCCTGAGTGGGGCCAGCGCCCACGATTTTGTCCACGATGCCTTGCATGTTGGTGCGGAACGTCGCGGTATCGGCCGTCGTCGGCGTGCCGGTGCCACCCCGCGCCTTGACGATGCTGTCGAGCTGCATCGACAGGAACCGCCCGCCGATGATCACGTCCCGGCCTTCCACCTGGGCGATGAATCCGCCTGCCGCGCGGGCGGAATCCACCCGCGCCTTCTGACGGGCCAGATCGGTGGCGGCTTCGGGATGGGTGCCGGCCTGGGTCAGCCCCGCCAGAATGTCGGGTTTGCTGACGACCTTGGCCTGCTCCGGGTGCGCCAGGGGCACCTGAATTACTTCGATACGGAACTGCTCGCTGTTCGGATCCTTGTCCGGCGTCATCCCGGAGCAGCCCGCCAGCTCATTGGGCGAGCGGACGAACGACGAACCCGACACATAGACGTAGATGTTCGCCTTGTCGGCGGGGCTGGTGACCACGGTGTGGGTGTGCGAGCCCCGGCAGGTCTGCACGTTCGTGAGGATCTTGGGGTTCTTGATGTCCGAAATGTCGAAAATACGGACTCCACGGACCCGGTCGGCGCTGACGGTGTCGGCGATGCGCTCACCACCACAATCCCGGTGGCTGTCACCGGACTCGACCGACGTGAACATCAGATGCCCATACACCGAGACGTCGTTCTGGAACCCCGGGCACGGAAACGCCGTGACCAGCGCCGGGTGGGCGGGCTGGCTCACGTCCCAGATGAGGATCCCGTGAAAATTCCCCTGGATGACGTACTTGCCGTCGAATGCCAGGTCGGAATCGATGTAATTGAAGTCGCCTGGGGCGGAATCGATGACGAAGCCCGCCGGACGGGCCGTAGCCGAGACCACTCGCATATTCCACAACGCCTGCTGGGCGTTGTAGATGCCGGCCTTCAGGCCGACTCGAGGATCGGGAGACGGGGTCTGGGCTTTCGCGGCCGAAACGCCGGCGACGATGAGGCCGGCGGCGAGTGCCGAGCGGCGCAGGAACGAACCAGAGAACACGGGAAGCTCCAGAGTGAAAGGGGATGTCACGGGAGCGTGAGCAACATCTGCCGCATCCGCGTGATTTCCGCGGTCTGATCGGTGCTGATATCGGTGGCGAACTGAAAGACCACGCCCTTGCCGCCGCCGGGCGTGTTGAAGAGTTGCTGGACCATGGTGATGGCCCCCTGATGGTGCCGGATCATGTCTTCGAGGAACAGGTGATCCCAATCGGCGCCCCGGGCGCTGTCCAGCTGCGCCAGCGCCGCCGCCGTGAGCATGCCGGGCATCAGCATGGCGCCCATCCCCGGCATCGAGCGCCCATACATCAGCGTACTGTCCGGGAGTGGCTCGTGATGATCCGCGAGCCAGCGCTTCATTAGGCCGATCTCGTCTCGCTGTGAAACCACGACCTTGCGGCAATACCGCTGCAGCGTGGGACTCGCGCCGTGGCTCTCCGCCCACCCCGCCATCAGCACGGCCTGTGCGTGGTGTCCGATCATGCCGGACATGAAGACCACATCGGCCGCGGAGGGCCCGGACGCTTCAGCCGGCCCTTGCCCCAGCAGAGGAGTTAGGCCCAGGCAACTAGCGAGGAGCGTGAGCGCGGGGACCGAGCAGCGGAGGTTCATGGCGACGGCTAGATACTACTCCATCCCGCCGAAAACGGAACCGTCCCCCTCCGTCCCCCCGGGTGACCTTCCGTCCCAGCGTCTCTGCACGCATCTTCTCTATCTTCAACGGACCGGGAGCCGCCCCCGGCCCGAACCGGTTCCACGTTTCTGAGGAGCAGTACCGCGATGAGCAATTCGATTTGTGGCCGCCTGGCCGGCGCGCTTGCCCTGGCCGCGGTGGCGGCCTGCGCTGCCAATCATGTCAGCCCGAACGTAGACCCTCCTCAAGGCGAGGCCGCGGCGATCGCCCGCGCGCACGCCGACAGCATCCGCCATCCGTACACCAAAGCGGACATTGACTTCATGTCCGGGATGATCTACCACCACGCACAGGCGATCGTGATGGCCGGCTGGGCCGATTCGAACCAGGCGGGCCCGGAAGTGAAGGTTCTCTGCGGCCGCATCATCAACGCGCAGAGGGATGAGATTCGGATCCTGCAGGGCTGGTTGCAGGACCGCCATCAACCGATCCCCGAGCCCCGAGCGGCCGGCATGCCGATGATGGTGAACGGCACCGAGCAGAACATGCTGATGCCCGGCATGCTCTCCCCCGGGCAGATGACGGCGTTGCACGCCGCGAAGGGCGCCGACTTCGACCGCCTCTTTCTCCACGATATGATCCAGCACCACCAGGGCGCGGTGCAGATGGTGAAAGACCTCTTCGGGTCGGTCGGCGCCGCAGAGGATGACATGGTCTTCAAGCTAGCAGCCGGCATCAACGTCGATCAAACCACCGAGATCGCCCGGATGCAGAAGATGCTGACCATCGATGAGCTCTTTACCGGAAACTCGCAGTGACCGGACGTTTGCCGCCGTCAAGTGGACCCACACCGTTCCCAAGGATCGACACCATGCGCGTCACGTCTCACCGCTCTTCCCCACGTCTGACGGCCGCCGCCCTTGTCCTAGGGCTGGTCGCGGCCTGCTCGCATCCGGTGCCCTACGGGGTGCCCGTGCCCGCAACCGACATGACCCGGACCCACCCGAACCCCGACCCCCGTGAAGGCCTGAAAGCGGGCCTATGGAACGCCGGCGAGGCAGCCTGGAACCTGCGCGTGGTCTCCCACACGCATGCGTCGGCCGGGTTCGACTCCACCACGAACTCGGACCTCGCATTTACGGGGAGCTACGTCATCCAGGGGAGCTACAACGGCTACCAGGTCTGGGATATCAGCAATCCGGCCGCGCCGACCCTTAAGGCGTCCGAGCTGTGCCCCGCGTCGCAAAGCGACGTGTCGGTCTACAAGAACCTCCTCTTCGTCTCGGGTGAAGGCAACGGCGGCCGCCTTGACTGCGGCAAAGGGGGCGTGAAGGACACCGTGAGCAAGGAGCGCCTGCGCGGCCTCCGGATCTTCGACCTCTCGGACATCACGAAGCCCAAGTACATCGCGAACGTGCAGACCTGCCGCGGATCCCACACCCACACGGTGTTGGCCGATCCGAAGGACCCGGACAACGCCTACGTCTACATCTCCGGCTCGGCGCCGGCCCGCTCCCCCAACGAGCTGGCGGGGTGCAGCAACAAGCAGCCCGATGAGGACTCGACCACGTCCCTCTTCCGCATCGAGGTGATCAAGGTCCCGCTCGCCCATCCCGAGCAGGCCGCGATCGTCAGCTCCCCGCGCATCTTCCACGACCTGGTGGCGCCCCCGACGCACGGCATGTCCGAGGGCGACAAGGACGCGCTCGCCAAGGCCAAGGCCCAGGGCAAGTACGTCGTCACGGTGTTCGGGAATCCGTTCGTCCTGAACGACCGGATGATCGGCCCGATGCTCGACAGCGTCGCGAAGTCCCATGGTGGGACCACCGTGTCGGCGGCCGACAGCGCCGCCCTCCGCGGGGCGATTCAGGGAATGGTCGATAAGATGGTCGGCGCCCGGCAGAAGAAGGAGGGCTCCGGCCCGCCGCCGGGGCCGACGCAGTGCCACGACATCACCGTGTACGCCCAGGTCGGCTATGCCGGCGGTGCCTGCGAAGGCTACGGACTGCTTCTCAACATTCAGGACCCGGCGCATCCGTTCCGCATCGCGGCGGTGGATGACTCGAACTTCTCCTACTGGCACTCCGCCACCTTCAACAACGACGGCACCAAGGTGCTGTTCTCGGATGAGTGGGGCGGCGGCGGCGGTCCGAAGTGCCGCGCCAAGGATCCGAAGGAGTGGGGCGCCGACGCCATCTTCTCCATCAACAACAACCAGCTCACGTTCCAGAGCTACTACAAGATGCC
>DATBBZ010000006.1:0-4106 GCA_036270745.1 Gemmatimonadales bacterium
AGGCCACCCGACTTCGCCCGCACCTCGTTAAGGTCCGCTCCAGCGGCCGTGGCGTCTCGCGCCGTCGCTCCGTTGTTTGCCTCGGCGCGCAGGAGGAGCAGCTCTTCATTCCGGATGATCGGCACCGGCGACGAGGGCGACGGATACCGGATCCACGACAGATCGGACCTGTGGCCGTTATCCTGGAGCGTCGCGCCCCGGTTCGTCACCTTGGCGAGGTATCGGTTGTCCAGCGTGGAATCCGGTTTCTTCTCCGCACTGTCCAGGAGGGAGGGGTGCACAAGGTCGATGGCCGAGGTGGGGTTCTGCGCCAGGCCGTTGGACACGTCGCCGGAGCCAGTCGAGAAGTCGTAATAGACGCCCCGATCCATCGGCTGGGTGGAATCCACAAACGACCCAGCCAGCGCCGTGAGTGCGGAATCATAGCAGGCCGTACAGCCGAGACTTCCCCGATACGCCTGCACCCGTGCCATCACGGCCCGGTTGAATTGCAGGAACGTCACCGGCGCATCGAATCCGGCGAACCCAGGCGGCAACGCAAATGAGAACGAGCCGCCGGCCGCGAGGAGTGCCGCCTTGGCCGAGTCGAGCAGCGAGACCACGTGCGCCCAGGCGATTGCGTTGCTGACGAACGGCGCGAGCGGAGCGGTCACCGGGCGGTTCACGTCGATGGGAATGGAGTCTTCCGTGTGGGCCTGGAGGACACGCATGAATGCCAGCGCCTGAAACGTCTGGGTGACACCGCGGGCGCCGCTCTGCTGCGCCGCCGTGAGGCCCTGGGCCGTCCCGAGCACGTTGAGCAGGTTATAGCCGCTTCGAATCGTGGCGAACTCCCCGGCCCATTCCCCGCCCCCGAAGCCCGAACCCGGGTCGAGGGGCCCCTGGAGCAGCTCCGAAACGTACCGGGGCTCCGAGGGGTCGAATCGGTATCCTTCCCGCCCCAGAATCGAGGCCGCGAGGATCCAACCGGTGGCGTTCGACCGCTCCGTGGCGATGACGCCGACGACGGCGGCCGCCACTTCATCCGCCGATGGGTTCAAGCCGATCTGGGTCGGCGTATTGGGATTGGTGATATCGAGATTACAGGCCCCCAGGGCCAGCCCAGCGCACAGGGCGGCAATCGGGAGCGTCGTCTTGATCATGGGTTGGGTACGCATGGTCAGAGCCCCAGGTCGATGGAGAAGAAGAAGCTGCGGCTGGGCGGGAACGGTGCGACGTCGATGTTCCGCGCGATGGCCTGATTCCCGAAGTTCGAGACTTCGGGATCCATACCTTGGTAGGGCGTGATCGTGATGAGATTCCGTCCGGCGAGGGTGAAGCGAACGTCCTGGACCGAACCGCCGAACAGGCGCGTCGCGACGTCCTGCGGCACGAGGTATGAGATGGAGAGCTCGCGCAGCTTCAGATAGGACCCGTCCTGGACGTAGGGCTGCGTATTCCCCTTCCCGAAGGACGTGATGCGCGCGATGCCGCCGGTGCTCCAGTCCGGGCTGTTCTGGCCCGCATCATAGAGCAGTTGGGTGAGGTTGATGATGTCCCCCCCGCGCTTCCAGTCCCAGAGAAACCCGACCGACCAGCGGTGCCACGTGATGTCGTTCGAGAACGACATCTGGAATTTCGGGTTGGCGTCTCCGACGACCACCACCTTGCCGGTCGAGTCCGTGCCCACGATCTGGGTGGCCGACTTCCCCTGCTCGATCTGAAAGGCGCCCAGCGCCGTGCCGAAGCCACCGGTCTGGAACGTCGGGACCGGCAGCTGCTCCACCAGGCTGTTGTTGGTGAAAAATGTGGTCCGGAAGATCCAGTTCGCGCTCGCCGATCGGACCGGGTTCAGCTCTACTGAGAGCTCGAGCCCGTGATTCCGGAGTTCACCACCGTTGAGCACCCGCGTCCCCTGGCCGGTAGAGGGCGCGAGGGTCTGCGTCAGGATCAGGTTCGTCACCTTCTTCTGATACGCGGTGATGCCGACCGTCGCGAACTGATTGCCGAGCGTGGCGTCGATTCCGGCTTCGATCTCCGTGTTGGTCTCCGGCCGGATGTTCGGATCGCCAGACTGGGTGGAGACGGAGGTCCCGAAGAGCCCGCCGATGATCCCAGTCGTATCGGGGTTGAATTTCACGCCGAAGAGCGGAGGGTTGCCGGTCTGCCCCCACGCCCCGCGCACTTTGATCTCGTCCACGCCGTGCATCGGCGTGATGAAGCGATAGGACGCCGACGCTTTCGGGAACAGGTAGAACTTGCTCGGGTCGCCGTTCACACTCGATCGGTCCCCCCGGAGCCCGAGCGTCAGCAGGAGCCGATCCTGCATGGTCAGCACCTCTTCCTGCCCGTAGAGGCTGAAGCTCCGGATCGGCTGGAGGAACTGGGTCAGGACGATGCTGCTCGCCTGCTGCACGTCGGAAGCTCCGGCCAGGAAATCACGTCCCACGACACTGGTCTGATCGAGCTGCTGATCCAGGTACTGGTAGCCAGCCGACGTGGTGGCCGTGAACGCCCCCGACGCCGGCGAAAACTTGTGGTTCAACCCACCCGACAGGCTGAGGACGTGTTCCGCGGCTTTCCCGAGCACGATCGTGCCGGGAAGCCCGTCGGCGGGCTCGAACTGCAGATCCGGCGGCGACAGAATGTCGTTCTGCTGATTGAAGTAGTCGACACCACCCTGCAGGGTCGCCTGTAGATGCTGCGTGGGCGTAGTGAACACATCGTAGTTCAAGCTCGCCGAGCCGAGCACGCGCCACAGCTTCTCCGCGTTCTGGAGCAGTGCGAAGGTTTGCAGCGGATTACTGGGTGCAAACGGATTGAACGGGTACGCGCCGTTGGTCGGCTGCAGGTTGAGGAAGCTGGGCGTGAACGGGAGCACCAGGAACGTGCTCGTGCCGGTGTTGTCGTTATTCGAAATCCCCCGGGCCGCTTCGCTGTGGATCACCTGGGTATTGAGACTGAACCGCAGCCGGCTGCCGAGGAACTGGTCCAGATTGGCGCGAATCGTCTGCTTGTTGTATCCCGTATTCGTCGCGACCCCGCCATCGTGCTTCACCAGTCCGGACAGGAAGTAGTTCGTCGACCCGGTCCCGCCCGACACGCTGGCGTCGGTCTCGGTCGACAGTGGGTGACTCCCGAACAGCGCTCCTTCGTTGTCGAACGACGGACACCCCCCGCGACACAGCACGCCGACCAGCGAGTCGTGCCCGAACGCCGAAGCCGCCTCGGCCGAGTCTTTGAAGACGCGAGATCCGATATGATTCGAGACTCGCGACTCCCCGAAGCGCTGGGTCATGGAGTACCGCGGCCTTCCCGCCTGTCCCCGCTTCGTGGTGATGATCACCACGCCGTTCGCGGCCTGCGATCCGTAGATGGCCGCCGCGGACGCCCCCTTCAGGATCTCGATATGGTCGATGTCGGCGGGGTTCAGATCGGCAATCCGGTTAACCGGATTGTCCTGGCTGGAGGAGTTCCCGCCCGCACCCGCCGCGGTCACCGCATTCATGTTGCTCGCGAGCGCGTCGTTCGAAATCACCATGCCGTCCACTACAAAGAGTGGATCGACGCCGGCGTTGATGGTGGTCACGCCCCGGAGGTTGATCTGCCCACCCCCGCCGGGGGCCCCGGAGTTCATCTGGATGAGGGCACCCGGCACCTTGCCTTGAAGCGCACTCTCGAGCGTCGGCGTCGGCGCTCGGCCGAGCTCATCGCTCTGCACCGTCGTGACGGCGTTCGCGAGGTTCCGTTGCTCGACGCCGGAGACGAGACCGGTCACGACGATGGCATCGAGGTGGAAGATGTCGGGCTGGAGCACGATATCCACCGACGATTGATCGCCCGCGACCTCGACCTGGTCGCGTTTGTACCCGATCATGCGCACCAGCAGCGTGATCGGTCCGGCGGGCGCGGAAAGTGTGAAGACCCCCTTGTCGCCGGTGACCGCGGCGACCGCGGTTCCCAGGACGGCCACACTGGCCCCGGCGACCGAATCTTTCGTCACCGCATTGGTGACGCGACCGGTGATGAGCCGAGTCTGAGCTACGGCAACGGCGGGGACGGCACAGAGGAGCGCGAGCGTAAGCGTGCAGGGACGCATTGACAACCCTCCGGGTCAAAGGTGCCCA
>DATBBZ010000007.1:0-11965 GCA_036270745.1 Gemmatimonadales bacterium
GATTTATGTAAAGGGCGAAGGGATAGTGCTGAACGAGCCCTCCGTCGTGGCGATCGAGAAGTCCACCGGGAAGATCAAGGGGATCGGCCTCGAGGCGAAGCGCATGCTGGGCCGCACGCCCGACGGCATCCTGGCCGTCCGGCCACTCAAGGACGGTGTCATCGCCGACTTCGACGTCACCGAAAAGATGCTGCGTTTCTTCCTGAAGACCATCATCGACCGCCACCTCTTCCGCGTGAAGCCCAAGGTGATCGTGTGCGTCCCCTCCGGGATCACCGAAGTGGAGAAGCGCGCGGTCCGGGACTCGGCGCAGTCCGCGGGGGCGAAAGAGGTCTACATGGTGGCCGAGCCGATGGCGGCCGCGATCGGCGTCGGTCTGCCGGTCGAGACGCCCACCGGCAACATGGTGATCGACATCGGCGGTGGCACCACGGAAATTGCGGTCATCGCGCTCTCCGGCATCGTCTCGGACACGTCCATCCGCACGGGGGGAGACGAGCTGGACCAGGCCATCGTCCAGTTCATGCGCAAGAATTACAACTTGCTGATCGGCGAACCCACGGCCGAGCAGATCAAGATTCAGATCGGGTCGGCGGCGCCCGTCGGGGAAGAGCGGGAGATGGAAGTGAAGGGTCGCGACCTGGTCTCCGGGATCCCGAAGATCGTGCGCGTCCACTCGAGTGAAGTACGAGAGGCGGTGCAGGAGCCCATCCAGCAGATCGTGGACGCGGTGCGGCGGGCCCTGGAAATCACGCCGCCGGAACTGGCGTCTGACATCGTGGACCGGGGCATCGTGATGACCGGCGGCGGAGCCCTCATCCGCGGCCTCGACGTGCTCCTCCAGCAGGAAACCGGACTGCCCATTCACCTGGACGAGGATCCGATGACGTGCGTCGTGCGCGGGACGGGCCGGATCCTGGACGATCCGGAGAAATACCGCAACGTCCTGACCACTTGAGGCGGGGATGACGATCGAGGCGGAGCGCTACGGATCGCGGGCCGACACGCTCGTGTTCCTCGGATGCCTCGCCCTGTCCGTCACCGCGATGAGCGTGCCCGACTCCTGGCGGCGTCCGTTCAGCCAGGCCCTCCGGCAGACCGTGCTGGCACCACTGCTGACCCTCCAGGAAGAAACCCAAACCCTGAAGAGCTCCAAGGCCCACGTCGAGGCGGTCACCGCGCAACGCGACTCCGCCATGCTCGCCGCGACGTTTCTCCCCGAGCTCCGCAGCGAGAACGCGCGCCTGCGCGGCCTGCTGGGACTGGGGACCAGGCTGGAAACGGGCTATGTGCCGGCGGAGGTGCTCCACGAGTCGGTGCCGACCGATCCGCTCACGTTTCTGGTGTCGGCGGGACGGCGCGACGGCGTGAAGGTGCTCGATGCCGTCGTGAGTCCCGAGGGACTGGTCGGGGTGGTGTCGGCCGTGGACGAAAAGACGAGCGTGGTCGCCACGTGGGCGCACCCGGAATTCCGCGCCGCGGCCATGGCCGTGGATGGCAGTGTGTACGGCATCGTGGCGCCGCATGGGGCGGAAGGCCCGGGCATCTGGCTGCTCGAGCTCCAGGGCGTGCCGTACCGCTCGGTCGTGCCGGAGAGTACGCTCATCGTTTCGTCCGGCCTGGGCGGCGTCATTCCCCGCGGCATTCCACTGGGTACGGTGATGGGGCAGGGCGTGGACAACGAGCACTGGGAGCGGACGTACCTCATTCGCCCCGCGGTGCATCCGGCGTCCGTGACCCACGTGATGATCATCACGGGAGCGACCGCGGGGCGGGGCAATCTTCGGGACCTCTTCCAGGCTGAGGCCAAGAGCCCGTGAGGCGCACCGACAAGTACCGGTTCTGGTTCGTGCTCGCCGGGTTGGTGCTCCTGCACTTCTCGGTGCGCACCAAACTCGGCGACGAGCGGATCGCGCCCGATTTCCTGCTGCTCGCGGTGCTGATGTACACGATTCGCGCGGCGCCGGGACCGTCGTCGGCGGCGGGCTTCCTGGTGGGGATCATCCGGGATGCCATGAGTCCGGCGTCATTCGGGGCCAACGCGCTGGCGCATACCCTGGTCGGCTATCTCTCCTCCTGGGCCAAGGCCGTCTTCTTCGCCGAGAACCTGTTCGTGAATGGCTGCATCTTTTTCGGCGGAACCTGGATCCGGAACCTGATCGTCGCGCTCGCCTCCGGGGAGCTGAAGGGCGCCCCACTGGCGTGGCAGCTGCTGGGCTGGTCGACGTTGCAGAGCGTGCTGACGGCCCTGGCCGGCGTCCTGGTGCTGCTGGTGCTCGGACGGTGGCTGTCGGTCCGGTTCACTGACGCATGAGCGCGCCCTTTCATCCCTTCGCGCTCGATCGCCGGTATCGGCTGGTCCGGTGGGTCGTGCTGCTCGTGTTCGCCGTGCTGATCGTGGCGTTTTTCCGCACGCAGATCCTTGGGTACAGCCGCTACCGCCTGCAATCGGAGACGAACCGCCTCAAAGAAATCATTCTGCCGGCGCCGCGCGGGCTGATCCTGGACCGCAACGGCAAGGTGCTCGCGGAAAACATTCCGGGGTACACGATCTCGCTCTTGCCGGACGACACGGCGAAACTGCGCAGCCGGCTGCTCCAGATCGCGCCCCTCGCGGATCTCGATTCCGATGCGATCGACCGGGTACTCCAGCGGTTCCGGCGCGCGCCCTACCAGCCCGCACTCGTGATGGCAAACGCCGATCCGGACCTGGTCGCGAAGCTCGAGGAACGGCGGCTCAACATTCCGGGGTTGTTCATCCAGGCCGAGCCGCGGCGGTTTTACCCGGACTCCATTGCCGCCGCCCACTTGCTGGGGACGGTCGGTGAAGTGACGGAGGACGAACGGAACAGCCCCCGGTATTCGGGGCTGAGGCTCGGCGCCCTGGTGGGGAAGAACGGCCTCGAACGGCAGTACGACGATTCCCTGCGCGGGCAGGATGGTCAGCGGTTCGTCGAGGTGAGCGCCGTGGGACGGGTGGTGCGCGAAGTCGGAGCGGCGCCGACCCTGCCTCCCGTCGCAGGCGCCACCATCCGCACCACCCTCGATCTCGATCTCCAGCGGTACGTGTCGAAGGTGTTCCCGCCGGGACAGCGGGGCGCGCTGATCGCCATGAATCCGAACACGGGCGAAGTGCTCGCACTCTACAGCGCCCCCGGATATGATCCCAACGATTTCGTGGGCGGCGTCGATCCCGACACCTGGAAGAAGCTGAACGACAACCCCGCGAATCCGTTCTTCGATCGTGCCATCCAGGCCCGGTATCCGCCCGGCTCGACCTGGAAGCTGCTGGTCGCGTCGATCGGTTTGAGGCGCGGCGTGGTGACCATGAATACCCGGATGCCCATTCCGTGCACCGGCGGCTTGCAGTACGGCAACCGCTACTTCCGGTGCTGGGAGCCACGGGGCCATGGCGACCTCACACTCTCGCAGGCGATCGCGCAAAGCTGTGACGTCTACTTCTACCAGCTCGGACTCAAGCTCGGGTTGACGTCCCTCCTCGAAGACGTGAACGCCCTGGGCTTCCGGTCCCGGACCGGCATCGATCTCCCCGGCGAGATCACCCCGGAATTCCCAGGGAACACCGAGTACTACGACCGCCTCTACGGCCCCCGCCACTGGACGTCGGCGGTCACGCTCAACCTGGCGATCGGCCAGGGCGAGAATGCCCAGAGCCTGATCGACATGGTCCGTCTGTACCAGATGCTGGCGAGCGACGGCAAGTCCCGGGTGCCCTATGTCGTGCACCCGCTGCCGACTCCCACTGAGGATCTCGACCTGTCCGAGGACCAGATCAACGGCCTCCGGAAGGCGATGATCGGTGTGGTGGAGCAGGGCACGGCGCGCGCGGCCCGACTCGGAGACATCACGATCGCGGGGAAGACCGGCACCGCCCAGAACCCGCATGGTCCCAATCATGGATGGTTCATCGCCTTCGCGCCCGCAGACAAACCCCAGATCGTGGTGGGGGCGATCGTCGAGTTTGCCCGCGAAGGCCCCTATGTGGCGCCCCTCGTCACCCGGGTGATTGCGCGCTATCTGGGTGTCGATTCGACGCTCGCCAGCAACGCTACCTTCCGGCTTCCGGCAGACTCGGCACCGCACGAGGTGCGGACCCTACCGCCGGGCGCCGAGCCCACGCCTTTCGATACGACGACCAAGCCCGATTCGGGTGTAAAGCTCGATTCGACCAAGCATGGCCGGTAGGGTTCAGGGGCTGGACCGGTCGCTCGTCACGGTCACGCTCCTCCTCTGCGCCTATGGCCTGGCCACGCTCTACTCCGCAGGCCAGACGGACGTCCCCACGGTAGCCACCACCATCTGGCACAAGCAGATCATCTGGCTCGCGCTCGGGGTCGGGGCTGCGGCATTCACATTCCGCCTTTCGCCCCGAATGCTCGAATGGGCCACCCCCTACGTCTACGGCATCGGTTCTTTCATCTTGATGCTGACGTTGGTGATCGGACGGGGTGCAGGGACGGCGGCGAGCGAAAAGTCCTGGATCGCCATCGGCGGGGTCCGGTTGGGTCAGCCGGCGGAGCTCGCTAAGCTGGCCGTGGTCCTGATGTTGGCCCGCTGGCTGGCGGAGCAGAAGGAACCCCCCGCCACCCTCCGGAAGTTGGTCGTGCCGTGCCTGATCCTGGGGCTCCCGTTTCTCCTCGTCGTGCTGCAGCCCGATCTGGGAAGCGCCATCGTCTTTATCGCGATCTTCTTCGCGATGCTGGCGTGGTCCGGGACCAAGATGTCCCTCCTGATCATGTTGGGATCACCCGCCATCGGCCTGATCCTCGCGTTTTCGACCGTGGCCTGGGGGGCGTGGATTGTCCTGCTCTTCGGTTTGCTCCTGCTCTGGCGGCCCTACGTGTGGGAAGGGCTGGCCGTGATGCTCGGGAACATCGCGATGGGTGTGATCGCCCTCCCGTTCTGGCGACATCTGGCGCCCTACCAGCAGAATCGCCTGCTGGTGTTCCTGAATCCTGACGTCGATCCGCGGGCCACGGGCTGGCACGTAATCCAGTCCAAGGTCGCGATCGGGTCCGGAGGTCTGCTGGGGAAGGGCTTTACGCTGGGCACCCAGAAGCGCCTGGCCTTTCTGCCGGCGCAGCATACGGACTTCATCTTTTCGGTGGTGGGGGAGGAGCTGGGGTTCATCGGGGTCCTCCTGGCCCTGGCGCTCTTCGCCTGGCTCCTCCTGACCCTCGTCCGGATCGCCCGGAGGGCCACGGACCCGTTCACCAGTCTCTGCGTGCTCGGCATCGCGGGGATGATCTTCACGCACGTGGTCGAGAATGTCGGGATGACGGTGAATCTCCTGCCCATTACCGGCATCCCACTCCCTTTCTTCTCCTACGGCGGGTCCTTCCTGCTCACCTGTTTCCTCGCGGTCGGCATTTGCCTCCGGGTGGCGTACGAATCGCGTCAGTCGGGGTATATCAGTCCAGGACAATAGGTTAGAGGCTCAGGGCTGGCGTTGGCGGAGGGGGTCTCCTACTTTGTCCGCTTCCTATCTGCCTTGGGCGTGAATGGCCTGGTTTAAGAAGGAACGCAAACCCCGCACCTCCGAGCGTATCAAGCTCGAAATCCCTCCAGACGCCTGGGAAAAGTGCGAGGAATGCGGCCACATCGACATCAAGGACAAGTTCCTCCGCGCCTTGAACGTCTGCCCCAACTGCGGCCATCATCGGCGGATCCCGGCTCAGGAATACATCGACCTCCTGGTGGACGAGGGGTCCTGGCATGAGACGGAGACGAAGCTCAAGTCCGCCGATCCCCTGAAATTCGAGAATTACGCGAATCGCCTTGAAGCCTCAATCAAGAAGGCCGGTCCCCTGGACGCCATCCGGACGGGTTTCGCCCGTCTGGAGGGAATCGCCATCAACCTGGGTGTGATGGATTTTGCATTCATGGGGGGCTCGATGGGGGCGGTGGTCGGAGAGAAGATCGCCCGGCTCACGCGCCGCTCCATCGACAAGCGGGTCCCCCTCATCCTGGTGTCGGCCTCCGGCGGAGCCCGGATGCAGGAGGGCGTGCTCTCCCTCATGCAGCTCGCCAAGACCTCGGTGGTGCTGGCCGAGCTGGCCGCCCGGCGAATCCCGTACGTTTCGATCCTCACCAACCCGACCACCGGTGGCGTGTCGGCCTCGTTTGCCATGCAGGGGGACGTGGTGCTGGCGGAGCCAAGGGCGGTGATCGGCTTTGCGGGCCCCCGGGTCATCAAGCAGACCATCGGCCAGGACCTTCCCGAGGGATTTCAGACGGCGGAGTTTCTGCTCGACCACGGCATGGTGGACTCGGTGGTGCCGCGGGGCGAGCTCCGGGAGACCACGGCCCAGCTCCTTCGGCACATGGCCGGCCGGCGCCCGGCGGAGGCCGCTGACTGAAGTTCGCTGAAGCCACTTCGTACCTCTTCTCGCGACAAGCCGGCCGGATCAAGTGGAGCCTCGGACCCACCGACGGACTCCTGGACGTCCTGGGGCACCCCGAGCGGCATTACCCGACCCTTCACGTGGGTGGTACGAACGGCAAGGGGAGCACCTGTGCCTTCCTGGCCGCCGACCTCAGGGCCCGCGGCTTCAAAGTCGGGCTCTACACGTCCCCGCACCTGGTGTCTGCCACGGAGCGGATCCTGGTGGATGGGATCCCGATCACCGAGAACGCCTTCGCGCAGTGGACCGAGACCCTGAAGCCTCACATCGAGCGCCTGGAGGCCAGTTTCTTCGAATGCCTCACGGCCATCGCCTTCGCGGACTTCGCGGCCCGGCAGGTGGACATCGCGGTGGTGGAGGTGGGGCTCGGCGGGCGCCTGGATGCGACCAACGTCATCACTCCGTTGGCGAGCGTCGTGACCAAGATCGCCCTCGAGCACACGGACTATCTGGGACCCGACCTGGCCAGCATCGCCAAGGAGAAGGCCGGCATCGCGAAGCCTGGTGTCCCCTTTGTTACCGGTGAGCAGGACCCTGCGGTCCTGAATGTTCTTCGAGAGGAGGCTATGCGTAGAGGCGCCTCCCCCATCATCGGAGTGAACCACTCCCCACTTCCCACGCCTGGCAGTCTAGGTCTCAGGGGCCCCCACCAGGCCCAGAACGCCGCCGTCGCCCGCGCGGCTCTCCGGGCGCTCCCGCCCCCCTTCGGCCTCCCCGGCAGCGACATCCCCGCTTCGTTCGCCGAGGCCTTCATTCCGGGCCGGTTCGAGGTCCGGGGGAGCTGGATCTTCGATGTGGCGCACAATCCGGACGGCATGGAAATCCTGGTGGCGGCACTCGAGGAGGCGCATCCCCGGCGCCCGCTTCACTCCCTCGTCGGGATCCGGAACGACAAGGAGTGGCGACCGATGCTGGAGCGGATTCTGCCGGCGGTGGACCGGCTGGTGCTGACGGTGGCGCCGACGGTCCCGGACCATCAACGCTGGCTGGCCCGCGACCTGGCGGGTTGGGCGGACGAGCGCGTGATCGGTCAGCCGGTGGTGTTCGAGCCGGACTTCGTCCGCGCACTCGAGATGGTCCAGGAGGGTGCCGCGACGACCTTGGTGACCGGGTCTTTTCATACGGTCGGATACGCGCTCGCCGCCTTGCCCGGTTTTGCGCCGGTCGGCTAAATTGTTGTGATGCAAGGGAAAGCACTTCCCGGCTTCCGTGATTTCTACCCTGAAGAACTCGCGCTCAAGAACTACATCTTCGCCACCTGGCGGGGGGTAGCGGCGCGTTACGGCTTCGAGGAGTACGACGGTCCCCCTCTGGAGCCCCTCGAGCTGTATACGCAGAAGAGCGGGGACGAGATCGTCGGGCAGCTCTACAGTTTCCGGGACAAGGGGGAGCGGGACGTCGCGTTGCGGCCCGAAATGACCCCCACGCTGGCCCGGATGGTCGGGGCGCGGGCCCAGGCTCTGAAGAAGCCCATTCGCTGGTTTTCGATCCCCCAGCTCTTCCGGTACGAGCGCCAGCAGCGGGGCCGGCTCCGAGAGCACTTCCAGCTGAATATGGACCTGATCGGCGAGCCGGGGCCGCTGGCGGACGCCGAGCTGATCGCGGCGGCGATCGACATCATGCGGGCCTTCGGCCTCTCCGCGAAGGATGTCCAGGCCCGGATCTCGGACCGCCGGGTGCTCAGGGCTCTCTTGCTGGGGAATGGCCTGACGGAGGCTCAGCTTCCCGCCGCCTTTGCCGCCATCGACAAGGCGGAACGGGACCCGATGGACGTGCTGGAGCGGAAGCTTGGTGAAGCGGGAGTGGGGAAGAAGGAAGTGGGAAGCGTGTTTGCGACCGCCGCCCTGCGTGACTGGGCGGCAGTCAAGGAAGCCCTGGGCAAGGTCAGAGGGGGCGCGGAGGCGGGAGAGCCGCTCGAGCAGACGCTCGGCGCGTTGAAGGCCATGGGCCTGAGCGAGTTCGCGACCGTCGACATGACCATCGTCCGCGGGCTCGCGTACTACACGGGCACGGTGTTCGAGCTGTTCGATGCCGGACGGACGCTGCGGGCGATCTGCGGCGGCGGCCGGTACGACGGCCTCCTGAAGGCGCTGGGGGGTGTGGATCTCCCGGCACTCGGATTCGGCATGGGTGACGTCGTCCTCGGCGAGCTCCTCAAGGAAAGGGACAAAGGCGCCGGGAAGCCGGGAGCCGTACACGCCTTTTTGGTGGGGGTGTCCGGCGAGGACATCCCGTTCATTCTGGAACTGGCGCATCAGCTCCGGGACAAGGGCGTGGGGGTCGAGTATTCGCTGAAGCAGGGGAATATCCGGAAGCAGCTCGAGCTCGCCGCCGCACGCGGCGCGGCGCGGGCGGTGATTCTCGGTCCCGATGAACGAAGCGCCGGCGTGGGCGTGGTGCGGGATCTGAACGCGGGCACGGAGACCAAGGTGCCCCTGACCTCGATTCGAAACGGATCATTCCAGTAATGGCACAAGCGGAGAAGATCACGCCACGCGCGAAGGACTTCAGCGAGTGGTACAACGATGTGATCATGCAGGCGCAGCTCGCGGACTACTCGCCCGTGCGCGGCTGCATGGTCATCCGTCCCCTCGGCTATCGGATCTGGGAGCTGATGCAGCGTGCCCTGGACGACATGTTCAAGGCGACGGGACACCAGAACGCGTACTTCCCGCTGTTCATTCCGCAAAGTTTTCTCGCCAAAGAGGCCGAGCACGTCGAGGGCTTCGCCAAGGAAGTCGCGGTGGTTACGCACACCCGGCTCAAGGCGACGGGCAAGGCGGGGGCCGAGGCGGTCGAGCCCGACCCCGCCTCTGAGCTGGAAGAGCCGCTGGTGGTGCGGCCCACGTCCGAGACGATCATCTACGCGATGTTCGCCAAGTGGATCCAGAGCTATCGCGACCTGCCCCTGCTGATGAACCAGTGGTGCAACATCGTCCGCTGGGAGCTCAGGACCCGGCTGTTCCTTCGCACCACGGAGTTCCTCTGGCAGGAAGGACACACGGCGCACGCCACCGAAGCCGACGCCGAGGCCGAGGCGCGGCAGATGCTCGGGGTGTACCGGACGTTCCAGGAGGAGTGGGTGGCGATGCCGGTGCTGACGGGGCGCAAGACCGACAGCGAGAAGTTCGCCGGCGCGCTCCGCACCTACGCGGTCGAAGCCTTGATGCAGGACAACAAGGCCTTGCAGGCGGGGACGTCCCACAATTTAGGTCAGAACTTCGCGCGGGCCTTCAATGTCCAATATCAGACGGCGGCCGGCGGGCTCGACTTCGTCTGGAATACGTCGTGGGGCGTGTCGACTCGCATGATCGGCGGTCTGATCATGACCCACTCCGATGACAATGGTCTCGTCGCGCCTCCCCGGTTGGCCCCGATTCAGGTGGTGATCGTGCCCATCTGGAAGAGCGATGAAGAGCGGGCGCAGGTGTCTGGTGTCGGGGCTCAGGTAAAGGACGCTCTGGCGAAGGCGGGTATCCGGGTGGAGCTGGACCTGAGGGACATGAAGCCCGGGGCGAAATATTTCGACTGGGAGGCGAAAGGCGTGCCCCTCCGGCTCGAGATCGGGCCTCGCGACATCGCGGCGGGGCAGGTGATGGCGGCGCGGCGGGTCAAGTCGGCGACTGGCGGCAAGGCGCCCTTGCCGCTGAACGAGGTGACCACGACAGTGCCGAAGGTGCTCGAGGAGATCCAGCGCGAGCTCTTCGAGGCCGCGAAAGCCCGGCGGGAGGCCAACTCCATCCGGGGCGTGACCAAGACCAGGTTCCTGGAATTCATGAACGGTCCCGGTGGGTTTGCCTACGGCGGGTTCTGCGGCTCCGGCGACTGCGAGGCCCAGATCAAGACCGAGACGGCGGCCACGATCCGGGTGCTGCCTGACCCCGAGTTCCAGTCACCCGAAAAGCCACGGACCTGCATGTGGTGCGGGCAGCCGAGCGTGGCGGAGGCGGTGTGGGCGCAGGCATACTAGGCCTCGATCCCGCGCTCCTCTCCGCCGTCGCCCGGCGGGTGGGCACTCCCACCTATGTCTACGGCGCCAATCTGATCCGTGCTCAGTACCACGCCCTGGAGGACGCCCTCCAGGCCGCCGGGCTTCCGCACCGGATCTGCTACGCCATCAAGGCCAACGGCTCCCTCGCCGTCCTCCGGGTTCTCAAGGGGCTCGGTGCCGGGGCGGACATTGTGTCTCTGGGCGAGCTGGAGCGCGCGACGCGCGCCGGATTCCCGCCGGAGTCGATCGTATTCTCCGGAGTGGGGAAGACGGCGGACGAGCTGGATGCGGCCATCCGGTCGTGCGTGGGCCAGATCAATATCGAGTCGCCGAGCGAGCTGGACGCTGTTGTCGCGGCCAGTGCGCGGGTGGGCAGCACGGCGGGCGTCGGGATCCGTGTGAACCCGGACGTCCAGACCGACACGCATCCGTATACCAAGACCGGGGACAAGACCGCGAAGTTCGGGGTGCCGTTCGATGAGGTGGTGACGGTGGCGCAGCGGATCAAGGCCGCGCCGCGGCTCAAGCTCAAGGGCCTGGCGATGCACATCGGGTCGCAGATCACCGACGTCGATCCCTATCGCCGGGGCACGGTCAAGCTTCTCGAGCTCGTCGCGGCGGTACGGGCCCTTGGGGTCACGACCATCGAGAGCGTGGACGTGGGCGGCGGCCTGGGCGTGCGGTACCACGAGGAGAAGGTCCCGGCGCTCAGGGATTGGGTGGACGCAGTGGCGCCGCCGGTTCGCGCGGCCGGTCTCACGCTCCACTGTGAGCCGGGCCGGTTCCTGGTGGCCAATGCCGGGCTGTTGCTCACGCGGGTGCTCTACCAGAAGCACGCCGGCGGCAAGGACTACGTCATCGTGGACGCCGGCATGACCGACTTCGTCCGCCCCAGCCACTACAACGCCTACCACGAGATCATCCCCCTGGCCGACACCGGGAAGGGTGAACGGACAGTCAACATCGTGGGCCCAATCTGCGAGAGCGGTGACTTTCTCGCCCTCGATCGCAAACTGCCCGCGGTCCAGTCCGGCGATGTGCTCGCGGTGCTGGGCACCGGCGCGTACGGGTTTGTGATGAGCTCGACGTACAACGCCCGCCCCCGTCCTCCCGAGGTCCTGGTGGAGGGGGACAAGTACTACGTCGCACGGGAGCGGGAGACGATCGAAGACCTGTTCCGGGGGGAAGTACTGGAGCCGCAAAGCTGGTACACGTCGTGAACAAGATTCTGATTCTCGATTACGGCTCGCAGTTCACCCAGCTGATCGCCCGCCGGATCCGCGAGGCGCACGTCTACTGCGAGATCCACCCGGGGGACAAGGGACGGGATCTCGCGTTCGTAAAGGCCTTCGGCGCGCAGGGGATCATCTTTTCGGGTGGCCCGGCATCGGTATTCGCCCCCGGGGCGCCCAGTGCCGATCCCGCGATTCTCGACCTCGGCACACCGATTCTCGCCATTTGTTACGGTCTCCAGCTGGTGGCCCATATCGCCGGGGGCAAGGTCGTGGCGTCCCCGGAGCAGGAGTATGGCCGGGCGGACGTCACCGTG
>DATBBZ010000008.1:0-9412 GCA_036270745.1 Gemmatimonadales bacterium
TTCTAATACCACAGTGTGCGTCCCTTGAGTCGCGGTCGACGGCTATCATTATACTGCTCATTCTGCGCGGATGCACGCGAGGCGTTAGAAAGGGCAGTAGACCTCGAAACCGGATTCCCTCTCCCGGAGCGACCATGTACCCGGCGCAGTTCTTTAACCTCTTTCCACCTTTCCCCAAGACGAATGTCTGTTTCGTGGCGATGAGTTTTGCTGATGGGATGAAGCCCCGGTGGGAGAACGTGATCGAGCCGGGAATCAGGGAAGCAGAACTCATTCCCTACCGCGTCGACATCAAGACCATCAGTGACTCCATTCTGACGGACATTCTCCGCAACATCAGCGACGCGAAGGTGATCCTCGCCGATGTCTCCACAGTTAATGGTGCACGCAACTCAAATGTGCTCTATGAGGTAGGCATCGCTCATGCGACTCGCCTGCCAGAAGAAGTGGTCATATTCCGCTCGGACGATGAACGCCTCCTGTTTGATCTCACCAACATCAGAGTGAATCGATACTCGCCTGACGATGACCCCGCCAAGGCCCGTGAGCAGGTAACGAGCGCCATCAGAAACGCTCTGGATGAGGTTGATCTTGGCCAAAGTCTTGCGGTAAGGCGGGCTGTCCAAACGTTGGATGGCCCGTCCTTAACGGTTCTCACAGCGGCCCAGAAGGGGTTCGAGTATCCCGCCATGACCACGATGGGGCAAGTTCTCGGGACCATGCAATTCACGACGGCACTCACTCGACTGCTCGATGCCGGACTCATCGAGGCGACGTTCTTAGGAACGCCGCCGAAGGCGACGACAGTAATGGCAATGTTTCAGGAGCAGGTCCGGTATAAGCGGACGGTATTCGGAAACTTCGTGTACTTGCGGGCCCTCACGGGTGTGGGGGCGGGGATGCCTGATCTGGAGAACATCGTTCAGGAGGCGTTGACCGGTGGAGAGTGGAAGGAAACTCCACCTGATGGTGTCAATTCTGGTGTCGATTGAAGCCAGGAACCCGTTCGACATTCAACGCAGGCGATCGGGGTGTCGATTGTGGTGTCGATTGGAACCGGCAAGCTGCCGGTCGAGGGGAGGGAAGGCCCGGCAAATCACGCGTGCCGTCTGAAAAAGTCCGGCAGGACGTCGGAATTCCTTTCCCCACGGCGCCAACTCTTAATCCTTAGGTTCTCGGTTCGATTCCGAGTCGGCGCATAGACAACGCCCGCCATTTCTGGACCTCAGAGTGGCGGGCGTTTTTCGTTGGGGTTGCACGTGGCGGACGTTATTCGTTTCCAATCCGTGTGGCGCGTTGTTCCCGCGGGCTCAAGCCCGCTCTCGGCGCGGGCGCGCTCGTACTTTAGTGGCCTGAAGGCCTTTAATACCTGGCGTCAATGACGCCGGGTGTAGGTGGCATCGAACAAGACCCGCCACGTCTGGCCTCCGTCGGTGGACTTCTCCCCGATGAAGTGGACGTGGTCCGCATCCGTGGGCCGATAGGTCTCGCGATCACCCGGCGTCTCATAGAAGGAGATGCTTCCATCCGCGGCGAAGACGCCAGTGGAGTGGTACGTCCAGAACGGGTCAACCACCACACGTTCCCAGCGGTGCTCCTTGGCGTCGTACGTGATCGTGGTGTGCTGTCGCTGCTGGTGGATGTCGACGAACTCCTCCGTGAGCGAGCATCCATCAGCGCCCGCCGTGACGGTCGACACCGCCGGATCGTAGCCGGGGGTCGAATAGTCCCAAATGCCGGACCACCACGAAAACCCGCCACTCGGGGCCTGCGTGCACGCGACGGGGGGGGTGTGGATCAAAACCCGCCCGGGATGCGCAGCCGTCCCGAGCACCGCGAAGACGAGGCATGGGAGCATGGACATCCTTCAGCGCGAGAAATTCACCGGCATGGGGCTCCTGCTGCCACACGACTCTGTGCCCATCATTGTCACGCCAGTCTTGAGTGTCGCGATGTAGCTGCAGGCCTGTCCGCTGTCATATACGAATTGCAGGAGAATCTGGGGTGGGGTGTACGTGCCCTGTACCTGAAACGAATCAGTCCCGAACACGGTGAACGCGCTTCCCGCTCCGGTGATCGCGCCATTCTGCACCGTCAGGTTCATCGCGCTCCCGACATCGACGGCGTTGTAGGCCCACCGGCCATTGAGATCGAACGTGGGCGTCGTGGGATTCACGTTGCACGCCAGGAGGGGAGTGAACAGCAACAGGGTCCGACGCTTCATGGGTCAGTCCTCCTTCGACATCCAGAAGAAAATCTCGTTGCCGTCGAGATCTCTGATCACTGTGGTCGGACGTCCCCAGTCCCGGCGCTCGGCGGGAACCTCGTGCTTAGCCAGGTGCTCGAGCAGCGGGGCCTCCTGATCGGGCTCGAGACCGATAAATACCCGCCCCCGCCCGGCCCGATCCCGCGTCCGCTCGTCCGTCTCGTTGAGAATCAGCTCGAATCCCAGGAGGCTCACCTGACACACGTAGGTGCGCTCCTCCTCCTGGTAGTTCCAATCCTCCGCAAACCCCAGCCGATCCTTGTAGAACCGCAACGCCCGCTCGGCATCCGCGACGAAAAAAACGGCGCGAGCATACAGGTTGTTCAAGAAGCCTCCGGGCCGGCGAGGGCGTCTGCCATCACCCACACGGCCCCCGAAATCACCCCCGTCCCGAGGAGCTCGGTCCAGTTGAAGTGCACGCCGGAACTCGTGATCACCCGGGGAATCCAGACGAGGATGGCAAACGACATGAGCATGTACGCCTCCAGCCTGGCGGCGAGGCGAGGGAAGACGCCAAGCAGGAGTCCGAGGCCAGCCGCGATGTGGCCGATCCCAGCGAGATACAGCCACAGCATCCGGGCCGGCATCCATATGGGGACGAGGTTCAGCGTGACTTGCAGGTAGAAAAAGTGCGAAAGCCCGACGGGCACGAGGGCGAGCCCCACGATGGTACGGGCCACTCGCAGCTGGCCACTCCCGGTCAAGAGCCACGCTGCCACCGCCACGATGGTCATCATGCCGAAGATGAGCCAGTTCACTTCCAGCGATGGTGACGTGACGACGGGCGGCACGCCGATCAGGAGATCCCACGGCACCAGGAAAACCAGCAGAACCCGCGCGGCAACCTCTGCGAACTTCGAGGAGAACAACCCCAAGCCCGCGAGGATGAGCAGGACTCCGGTCACGCCGGCGAGCACCGCCTGGGCCGGTACGCCCGGGGGGAGCACCTTCCACATCAGCGTGTCGCGGTAGATCAGATCCAGTACGCCGAGTGACATCACACCGGCGGCAAAGACGTAGCGTCCGAGCGGTGGCCGGGTCACGGCTTGTCGGACATCGCGTCAGCCATCACCCAGGCCGCCGCCCCGATGAGCAACGTTCCCAGCATCTCGGTCCAGTTGAATTGCACGGAGGGCTTGGCGATCACTCTTGGCAACCAGACCAGAACGGCGAACGCCACCAGCTGTCCCCCTTCCAGCATCGCAGCGAGGCGCGGGAAGATGCCGAGGAGCACGCCGAACCCGGCTGCGAGGTGCGTGACGCCGACGAGGGCCACCCAGAACGCGGGCGCCGGCATCCAGGGAGGGACGAGGCCGAGCGTGATCTGCCAGAAGAAGAAATGGGAGAGTCCCACCGGGATCAGGGCGAGGCCGAAGACGGTCCGGGCGACGCGAAGGCGCCGGGTGCCGGTCAGGAGCCACGCTCCCACCACGACCATGGTGGCCATGCCGAGCTCGAGCCAGGAGTCTGCGTTCCGCGGCGCGGTCACGATCGACGGGAGGTTGAAGACGAGGTCCCACAGCAGGAGAACCAGGAGCGCCACGCGCGACGCCAGGGTGGCAAAGCGGGACACGAGGCCGGCGCCGGCACCAACGAGAAGGACTCCGGTGACGACGGAGACGATCGTGTAGGTCAGCGAGGACGCGGGGAACGTCTCGTAGACCACGACGTTCCGGAGGATGAGTCCCCCGAGGCCACACCCGACCAGGCTCGCAGCGAACAGAGGACGGCCAAGGTGACGGCTCATGTCCCTATTCTCGGCCGGGATGACGCCAGGTGCAACCGGCGTGCGGCGAGCGGTCTAGCCGGCGCGGCGAATGGCTTTCAGGACGTCCCGCGGCGACCCACCCCAATGCCGGCTCCACGCTCGGCGCATCTGCAGTGCCGAGCGGAACCCGCTGAACTCGGCGGCACGCGTGACACTCGCGCCGTACTCGAGGGCCTGCCGCGCCCGCTCCAGCCGGATGGCTTGCAGGTAATGAAGAGGCGACACGCGGGCGTGCTCCAGAAAGAGGCGGAGCAGGTGCCGCTCCGTGGTATTTCCAGCATCTGCGAGCGCGGCCATGTCCCAATCGCGCTCGGGCGCGTTGACGATCGCGTCCTGCACCCGGTGCACCGTCGTGTGGAGATGGCCACGCGCGCCGCGAAAGGGAGACTGCTCCGGATCGCGATCCGATCGCCGGAGATACACCACCATGTCCTCGGCCACACTGGCCGCAAGCGCGTCGCCACACTCTTCGCCGATCAGGTGCAGCGCGATGTCGATCCCCGCCGTGATCCCGGCACTCGAAGCCAGCGGGCCATCCACCACGAACACCCGGTTGTCCATCACCCGGGCACGCGGAGCGAGGGTGCGCAGCGCGCCCAACAGCTCGTGGTGCGTGGTACAATGCCGGCCGCCGAGCAGGTCGGCGCGCGCCGCGAGGAGCGTGCCCGAGCAAATGGTCACCAGTCGATGGTTGCCGTTGTGCCCGCGCAGACTGTCACCGAGGTGCCGATTCAACCAACGGGCGGTCGTCACCACCGCCGGGGTCACCTCGCTCAAGTGCTCCGTCGGCTGACCGACGACCACCACCCAGGTGTTGGGGCTAAGGGCTTGAGGGAGGGGCTCGAGATTCGCGATCTGGAGTCCGACCGATGTGTCCTGCAGGTCGTCCGGCGCGGCGTAGCGGAGCCGGAAGCGCGGCGGCAGCCCCCGCAGGCCCCGATGCTGATTGGCCAACCGGAACGCCTCGGCCGGACCCGCGATGTCGAGGAGCAGAGAATGGGGCAGGATGACGAACAACACGTTGATGAGTTCGGCGCGAGTGATCATGTCTGGAAGTGATCCAAAGTTGTCGGTCCGCGCCGCGTTCCTCCGGAGGGGGGCGGCTAGCTTCGCGAAAGAACCCATACCGCGAGGTACGTATTCGCACCTTGAGAATCACACTGTTGGCCCTCGTCGTCTGGCCGTTTCTGGCCGCCGAATCCCGGGCCCAGGGGAAGCCGGGGGACGACTTCTACGCCTACGCCAATGGGGCCTGGCTCAAGCGGGCGGTCATTCCCGCCGGCCGGGACCGTTGGGCCGGTCGCGACGAGATCAACGAGCGCGTACGCCTCCAGATACTGGCCGTCCTCGACGGCGCGGGGAATGCCCCTCCCGGCACCCTCGCCCGCAAGGTGGCGGACTTCCGAGCCGCGCTCCTGAACGAGGCGGCCATCGAGCAACGCGGGCTCGCCCCGCTCCAGCCGATCTTCGCCCGGATCGACAGTGCCGGGGATAGAGTCGCCCTGGCGCGACTGCTCGGTGGCACCATGCAGTCCGACGTGGACCCACTCAACTTCGGTGTCTACGCTTCCGCGACGGTGCTGGGCCTTTCGGTGGAACACAGCATCCATGGCGAAAAGACTTACGGTGCCTTCCTGGTGCAAGGCGGCTTGGGACTAGGGGATCGCGACCGGTACTTGAGTCAGGACTCCGTTGCCGTCTCCCGTCGCGCGCGCTACCGCCAGTACGTCGCGCACGTGCTGGCACTCGCGGGTTTCGACCACGCGGATCAACGCGCGGATTCGGTGCTGGCACTGGAGACCGCCATCGCCCAAACGCAGGCGACGGCGGAGGCCTCGGCGGTGGACCGCAATGCCGATCATCAATGGTCCCGCGCCGATTTCGCCCGCGAGGCGCCGGGCCTGGATTGGGACGCCTTCTTCGACGCGGCGGGGCTGTCGCACCAACTGGTCGTCGTGGCCTGGCAGCCGTCGGCCGTGAAGGGTGTCGCCGGCGTCGTCGCCTCGCGCTCCCTGGACTCCTGGAAGGATTATCTCCGCGTCCGGCTGATCGATGAATACGCCGACGTGTTGCCGCGGGCGTTTGCGACCGCCGCGCTCGCGATGCATGAGGACCTGCGCCCCCGGACGGAGCGGGCCCTGGCGGTCACGCAGTCCGCGTTGTCCGGGGCAGTGGGCCAGCTGTATGCCGAGCGGTACTTCTCGCCGGCACAGAAGGCGCGGGTGCGGCGGATCATCGACGGCGTGGCGCTCGCGTTCCGCGCTCATGTGGCGAATGCGAAGTGGTTATCCCCCGGGTCCCGGTCCATCGGGCTCGCCAAGCTGGACGCGCTGTACGTGGGGATCGGATACCCGGAGCAGTGGGAGAGCTGGAACGACCTGGTGGTGGATCCCACCGATGCCTTCGGCAACGCCCGGCGCGTGGCGGAGCGGAGCTACCGGCGCGCGCTCGCCCGGCTCGATCAGCCGTACGATCAGCACGAGTGGGTCATGCCACCCCAGGCCGCGGGAGCCGTCCTGATCTTCCAACAGAACGCGTACGAGTTCGCGGCGGCCCTGCTCCAGCCACCCAAGTACGACTCCACCGCTTCAGACGCCGCGATGTATGGCGCGATCGGCGCCCTCATCGGCCACGACGTGAGCCACTTCGTGGACGTCCTGGGGGCCGATTACCAGCCCGATGGCCAGATGCGGCGGTGGTGGACCACGGAGGACTCGGCGGCATTCGAGGCCGCGGCCGAACCGATCGTGCGGCAGTTTTCCGCCTACGAACCCATTGCCGGTCTCCACGTGAATGGCCGGCTGACGCGCACGGAGAACGTCGCGGACCTGGCCGGTCTCACCGCGGCCTTCGAGGCCTATCGGAAGTCTCCTCGCACCAGGGCCGAAGACCGGCAGTTCTTCATCGCCTTCGCGCAGGCCTTCCCCGCGAAGCTGAATGAGGCGGCCATTCGCGCCCAGCTCGGGAACGACCACGCGCCGGAGATGTACCGGATGAACACGGTGCGGAACCTGGACGCGTGGTACGACGCCTTCGACGTGGTTCCGGGGGACCGGCTCTACCTGGCTCCCGCGGACCGCGTACGGATCTGGTGAGCGCGTGCGTGTCACAGTGTGTGAGCTCCCGCATGAGTCACGCGCGCTGGCCGTTGCCTGGCTCGCGCTTTCCGACCACGTGGCCTCCAGCCGGTCTCAACTGGTCTTACTGCCGGAATTCGCGGGAGTCGAACCGGTCTGGGAGTCCCAGCACTTCGATCCGGTGCGCTGGAGCGCCATCGAGGAGCACAGTGACGAGCTTCTGCGTCACCTTCAGGACCTGAGCGCCGAGTTCGTCGTGGGGACGAGGCCGGTGTTCCAGCATGGGCGCCGGTTGAATCAGGGGTACCTCTGGTCGGCGGCTGACGGCCTTCAGCCCCTGCGGAGCAAGTACTACCTGCCGGAGGAGGCGTGGAGCTGGGAGGGGACGTGGTGTGACCGGGGAGATCCGGTGTTCCCGGTCTTCCATGCCGGTCCGGTGTCGTTCGGTCTCAACATCTGCACGGAGCTGTGGGCGTTGGAGACCTACGGCTCGTATGCGGCGCTTGGTGCCGACCTGGTGCTGTCCCCTCGCGCGACCGCATTCGCGACGACCACACGGTGGGTCTCGGCGGGGGTGGTCGCGGCGATGCGGTCGGGCGCGTTCAGCGTCTCGTCGAATCGCGTGGATCCCACGGGCAGGTGCGGCGGGCACGGGTGGATCATCGATCCGTCGGGGGAAGTGATGGCCCTGACGTCGGCGGGCGAACCCTTCGCCACGAGGGAGATCGACCTGGCGAAAGCCGCGCGCGCCAAAGCGAGCTACCCGCGGTACGTGTTCGCGGATTAGCGTCCCTTCTTCCCGTGTTCAGCGTGGCCGGGTGTGTGGGACGGGGTTTTTCCGTGGTCCGGATTGAATACCTGGTAGGTCACCGAATCCCACGCGTTGTGAATCCCCGTGAACAGCAAGAGGAGTGACGCCGCCGCGACGAAGAACAGCGCGAGACGGGCGTGGGGCTCCCCCCACAGCGGCGTGACCGCAAGGAGCAGATACGAGACAAAGGGCAGTATAAGATGAAAGAGCCAGTCCTCCGCCACGGGCTGGTAGACCGTTTGCCGCAGCATCCGCCGCAGGACGATCACCCCGTACACCAGACCCCCCACGCCGAAGAGTCCGAGCATGATGAGCACGGATGTGATGGACTGCCACGGGGCGCGGAGGAGTGCCGAAAGAAAGAGCACCACGCTGAAGTGCACGACGGTCGGTGACCCGAAGGCCCCGCCCGCGTCGGTGCTCCTGATCTGCCGCTCCGCCATCAGGGTCATCACCACGAACTGCAGGCCGATCAGTGCGCCCGCGGACGATCCCACGATCACGCAGAAACTGTCCCACTCGGCAAGTAAGGGCATGAACTGAAGATACGGCGCCTTCGGGCCAGGTGCCTTCGAGTCTCCGGGCCGAGTTGAGGCAGCCAGAGCACCATATAGATGAAGAGAGGGCCCTCAAGGCGCCCTTCGTCCTCCGGAAACCGAGCCACAACGTTTAACGTCCATATTCTTACCACTCTTACGCACTCTCGAGGATCCGTCATGCGAAAGACCGCTTTGTTGGTACTGCTCCTCGCGGGGCCGGCGCTGGCCCAGAAGTCCCCCGCCACCGGCCGCGACCTGATTCGAACGATGCACGACGCCTACGGCAACCACTGGTTCAAGACCCTCACGTTTACGCAGAGCACGACGCGCGTGGACTCGACAGGCAAGTCCACTGTCACGACCTGGTATGAGAGTCTCAGGTATACGGAGCCCAAAGGCACCGAGCTCCGGATCGACTTCGGAAGTCCGAAGGAGGGGAACGGCGTGATCTACAGGGTCGATTCCCTCTGGGCCTTTCGCGCCGGCCAGCAGCGCTTGGCTCGGCCGGGCGGCAATCTGCTGCTTCCATTGGTCGAGGGGATTTACGTGGAGCCCGTCGAGCGCTCGCTCAAGGATCTCACGCCCACCGGCATCGACTTTTCCAAGCCGGTCCTGACCGGCACGTGGAGCGGACAGCCGGTCTGGATCGCCGGTGCCGCCACCGCGGGAGACACGACCTCACCCCAGATCTGGGTAGACCCGAAGAGCAAGGCCGTGGTGCGCGCGCTCTTCTCGCCGGTGGCGGGCGCGCCGTTCATGGACATGCACTTCACCAAGCTGGTTGAGACGGGTGGCGGCTGGTTGGCCACGCGCTGTGAGTTCTACGTCGCCGGGAAGCTCGAGCAGGCCGAGGACTACAACGATTGGAAGACGGATGTGGCGCTGTCGCCGGGGCTCTTTGATCCCGCGACGTTCAGCACCGCGCCGCACTGGGTGAAGGACTAGCTAGCG
>DATBBZ010000009.1:0-7752 GCA_036270745.1 Gemmatimonadales bacterium
CCCCACGCCTTTCTATCGCGATCCCCCAGCCAAACGCCGCCCTGACTGGCATACCCCCCGCATTCGGGGTAGAGTGAACACTGGCGCCGTCTCCTGTCACCCCTTTTTGCTGGGCCCTGGGAGTCCTATGCGCCGAACCACGATCGCCGCCGCCGCCCTGCTCCTCGCCTCCGGAGCCCTCCTCGGCTGGGCCATGCCGCGGCACCAGGCCGTGGACCGCGACGGCGAACGCCTCTTCAGCTGGGTGTCCGAGCTCGTCGCCACCCACTTCGTGGACTCCCTCGACCAGTCCGACATCTACGAAAAAGCGGCCCGGGGGCTGATCACCCAGCTCCATGACCCGTACGCCAACATCTTCCCGCCCCAGAAGTCCGAAGATTTCGACGTCACCTACGAAGGCAAGTACGCCGGCATCGGACTCCTGCTGGAAGACGCGGACACCGGCGTGCAGGTCAGCAAGGTCTACCCGCACACGCCCGCCGAACGCGCGGGTGTGATGGCCGGTGATCACATCGTCTCGGTGGATACCAAGGACATGCGCCGCGCGAGTATCGGACAGGTCTCCGCCGCCACCCGCGGCGTGGCCGGCACCCCGGTCACCGTGCGCTTCGCCCGCCCGGGCGTGAAGGAAGCGCTCGACTTCAAGATGGTGCGCGCCCTGGTGCACATCCCGGCCGTGCCCTATGCGCTCGTCACCCCCGACTCGATCGGGTATCTCCCGCTGCAGCGTTTCAGCGAATCGTCCGCACGGGAAGTGGGCGCCGCCCTCCTCGGTTTCTCCCAGCGGAACGTGCGCGGCGTGGTCCTGGACCTCCGCGGCGACGGGGGCGGGCTCACCGATCAGGCGCAGACAATCGCGAACTACTTTCTCTCCCGCGGTCAGCAGGTCTACAGCGTCCAGACCCGCGACTCGACTGAGCGCTACTACGCGACGTCGTCGCCCCTGGCGCCGGGCGTGCCCCTCGTCATCCTCGTCGACCGCTACACCGCCTCGGCGTCCGAAATCGTCGCCGGCGCGCTCCAGGATCACGACCGCGCCCTGGTGGCCGGCGAGCGCTCCTTCGGGAAGGGATTGGTGCAGACGGCCCGCACGCTGCCCGATGGCTGGATCGTCGTGATGACCACCGGCCGCTGGATTACGCCCTCTGGCCGGTCCATTCAGCGGCCGGAGCGGGATGTGGGGCGGCGGGCCCTCGCAGCCGACTCCCTCGCCAAGGATACGACGCGCGACACCCTGCGCCCGGTGTTCCATTCGGATGCCGGCCGTACGGTGCTCGGGGGCGGGGCCATCACGCCCGACGTCACGCTCGCGGACGACACGCTCTCCACGGGAGAGCAGGCGTTGGTGAAAGTCTTGTCGCCGCGGAGCCGCGACTTTTTCGCGTCGATCCACGACCTCGTGGACTCGCTCCGGCCGGTCGTGAGACCCGATTTCCGGGAACCGCCGTCGTGGCGCCAGTCCATCCTGGCTCGCCTCAAGGCGCGCGGCGTGACGCTCAGTCCCGAAGTGGTCGCCGGCGGAGCGTCCTATCTCGATCGAGTGATCGAGGCAAACGTCGCCCAGGAAATCTTCGGCGACTCGGCCGCCGGCCGCCGCGCCATTGCGCGCGACGCGGAAGTGCAGTGGGCCATCGGGGCCCTCAAGCGGGCGCGGTCGCAGGGCGAGCTGCTCTCGGCCGCGACCACCCGCCCGAACAAGGGGTAGCGCTCCGCGGGCTGGATGGGCACTTTAGGCGGTCCTCACTCGAGGCCGTCATGAGCCGTTCGCGCGTCCCTCTCTTCGCCGTTCTCGCGCTCGTTCCTGCGCTGCTCCCGGGTCAACGGGTCACCGGATCTCCCGCGACCGCCTACCTCGCACGCTATCATGAGTTGGTGGATGCCGCGCCCTCCGGGCAGGTGCTGAAGGTCCACAATCTGGTCCTCGCGCGCGACGCGGGGACACTCACCCTGGGCGACGGCTCCCTGTACCTGATGGCCAACGTCGGCGGCCGGACCGTCGGTGCCGTCTACCAGGGTACGGGACGCTTCACCTTCGCGCCCGGGCTCCCGACCGAACGCGCCGAGATGATGCGGGCTACGGGGACCGACTCGCTGGACGACAGCGTGTCGGGTGCGGCCTTCATCTTCTCCGATAGCACGACCGATCAGCTCCTGCACCTGGGAGCGACGACCGGCCAGGTGCCGGGCGGCGTCGCCGGCGCATTCCGGGACCTCTGCAACAGCCTCGAAGGAAAGAACGAGGGATCGCTCGACCCCGCGGTGATGGAGCCCGTGCTGAACGGAGAGAACAGCGGGCTCTTCCTCACCCGCCTTAAGCTCACCAAGAGCGGGGATTGGCTCTACGAAGTGGACCCCGCCGAGATCGAAGGAGTCCAACTGTACCGGCCGGCCAAGCGGACCGAGTTCGGGGCGCACTGGGACCTGGTGACGCAGGGGATCCTGCGAAGCGCGACGCCGGACACGAGTGGCTCTTGGGATTACGTCCAGGCGATGGACCTCTCGGCCTACAAGGTGGACGTCTCGCTCCATCTGACCTTCACCGCGGACCTCGATTTCTCGGCGCACGCGACGACTACCCTCCGCGCCGTCACCCCAATCGGGCCGTGGCTTCGGCTGCAGCTGCACTGGAAAATTCTGGTGGATTCGGCGCGGTGGTCTGATGGGAGTGATGCCACGCCGTTCAAGGCGAAGGAGGACGAGACCGTCTGGGTGCGGGCGCCGCACCGCTTGAGCACGGGCGACTCGGTCTCCCTCACCATGCACTACCACGCCGATCATCCGGACTTGATCGACCGCGACAACGAATGGTTCTTCCTCGACCCCGGAGCTGACTGGTACCCGGTCAACGGGGAGGGCCGTCAGCTCGCGACGTTCGACGTCACCTTCCACTATCCCTTCCAGTATCCCCTCGCCAGCGTGGGGGAACGGACCGACTCATCCCGCGCCGACAAGATTGTTACGACGCGCTGGGTGCTTCAGCGTCCGTCGGATTTCGCCACGTTCACGCTGGGCAACTTCGACGACAGCCACGTGCAGCGGCCGGGAGAACCGGCGCTCGACGTCATGATTTCGGACGCGGCGCACGACGAGCTGGTGAAGAAGTACCGGGATGCGGGCTACTACCTCCCGCGGCAAAGCCACATGCGTGAGGTCGTGGCGCAGGATGTCGGGAACAGCCTGAAGTTCTACACCTACCTGTTCGGACCGCCCCCCTATTCGCGCTTCTATGTAACGGAGATTCCCTACAGCGAGGGCGTCTCGTTCCCCGGCCTGATCGACCTGTCGATGTCCACGTTCCAGTTCAGCCAGCTGGACGGGTTCGACGAATGGTTCCGGGCGCACGAGGTCGCGCATCAGTGGTGGGGCAATGGGGTGAACCAGGCGTCGTACCGCGACAAGTGGCTGACCGAGGGCCTCGCCTCCTTCTCGGCGCTCTGGTACCTCGCGGCCGAGCGGAAGGGAACGTCGGAGTACTTCAACTTCCTCGACAAGTACAAGGACGACATCGTGGGCGAGAAGGACGACGTCGGCCCCATCTGGGTCGGCTACCGGTCCTCGACGTTCAAGGTGCCCTGGGGCTACCAGACCATGGTCTACGAAAAGGGCGCCTGGGTCTTCCATATGCTGCGGATCATGATGCTCGACACCCGCACCATGAGTGAAGACCGGTTCACCCAGACCATGAAGGACTACTACCAGACCTTTCAGGGAAAGGCCGCGTCGACGGCGGATTTCCAGGGCGTGGTCGAGCGCCACGCCGGGATTCCCATGGATTGGTTTTTCGATGAGTGGGTGAAAGGGACGAAGATCCCCACGTACCACGTCGCCTGGACCAATCAGCCGGGTGACAACAACACGACCCTCATCAAGTTCCGGATCACGCAGGACAACGTCGGCCCGGACTTCCAGATGCCGGTGCTCGTGACCGCGGACCTCGGTGAAAACCGGACCGCGCGGTTCCGCATCATGGTGAAGGGTGGCAAGACGGACTACCAGAGCCCGCCGCTGCCCGCGGGCGCCAAGAAGCTTGTCTTCAACGACCTGCACTCGACGCTGGCGAACGTGAAGATGGAGGGCTGGTAGCCCCTAGAACTTCGCGAAGGCCCGGACCGGGAAGGTTCCGAATCCTTTCACTTTGACCGGCACGGCGAAGAACCTCGCACCGCGGTCGGGCACCGCGGCCAACCCCGTCATATGCTCGACGATCGGAATCTCGCGGCCCAGCAGGATGGTGTGCACGGGCCGCTCGCCGGTCTCGGTGCTGTCGATGTTGTGCGAATCGATCCCGACCAGGGTCGCCCCTCCGTCCGCGAGCCACTCGGCGAGCGGTCCCGTAAGAAAGGGGTGGTGCTCGAAATACTGGTCGGTACGCCAGTACCGGTCCCATCCGGTGTGCACCAGCACCGCTTTCCCCCGCACATCCGCCTGATCGAAGGGCAGTCGGTCGATGGACTTCTTCTCCGGTGAAATCCGCGCCACGATACAATCGAGATCAGCGAGGGATGTCAGCGGCAACCCTGCGAGATCGGTGCCGTGCTCGTACCGGTGAAACGGGCTGTCGAGGTAGGTCCCGGTATTCGCCACCATTTCGATCTTGCCGATGTTGAACTCGGTGCCCGGCGCGTACTTCTGGCGCGAGGCCTCGCGGCTCAGATAATCGCAGATCAGAGGCGCCGGCAAACCCTTATACGTGATCATCCCGTGCTCGACCACGTGGCTCAAATCGACCAGGCGCGTCGGCACGCTAGGCCTCCAATTGGGGACGGGAGGGGACCACCAGCTCGGCGGTAAGTTCGGCCAGGCGATCCACGAGCGGAGCCATGCCCTCGACGCGTTTCTTGACCGACCGGCGGTACACGGTGCGGGCAGTGACGAAGGTAATGCCGAGCCAGGCCGGAACCAGGAAGAACGCGAGAGCGCCCGCGAGATGGAGGCCGCCGAATAGCGTGCCCATGATCGGACCCATCCCACCGCCACCCATTCCGCCGCCGATCCCGCCGAACGTGGCCCCGATCAGCACGTTCAGGTTCTCCCGAGCCCGGATCTTGGTTTTCCCCTGGCGCACCGAGACCGAGATCTCGAGGTCTCGGGTCCGCCCGCCGCTGCGCGTCGAGATCCATGAGAAGGAATGGCCAAGCTGATTGACCTGCCCCACGTCGGACAGCATCCGCCGGATCTCCTCGACCAGGGTGGGGAACTCTGCATCCGGCAGCTCGCCGTTCACTTCGCGCTCGAAGAACAGCCGGGTGGGGCCCCCGATCAGCCGGTTGTGTGAAGCGGTGGGGCTCGAGGTCGGTGTGCCGGTCCGGCTTGAGGCCACCGCGCCGGCCGCCTTCCGCACCAACCCGGGGTCGATACCCACCTCCGCCGCCAGCGCCTCGACGCCGCCGATGGTCATCGATCCGGACTGCGTGGGGTTCGCTTCCAGCTCCGACGCGCGTTTGACGATCTCCTGCACCTCGCCCTCGCTGAAGCGCCGGCGCGGGGCCTCTCCCGTCAGCTCCGAGATCAGCGCCGCCGGCGTCGCGGTCCGCTGGTCCGACCGCACGGAAAGGCCGCGGATCAGCGCACCTTCGATCGGGGCGCCGAGGGAGGTGAGACGGGAGCGGTGCAGGGCCGGCGCGTCGCCGAAGCGGCCCGCACGCACCGCCTCTTCCGTAGGCCAGCGCCCCGGCAGCTCGCCGACCAGGAGCTCGTAGGAGACGACCGCGAGGGAGTAGACGTCGGCGCGCGCGTCGAGATCGGTGAGTCCCGCGGCCTGCTCGGGGCTCATGTATCCCGGCGTGCCGATGGGAAAGCCGGTGCGCGTGAGGTGCTCCCCGCCGGCCGTGGTCACCGCGCGCGCGATGCCGAAGTCACCGACGATCGGGTGCCCTTGAGAGAACAGGATGTTTTCAGGCTTGATGTCCCGGTGCAGAACGCCCATCCGGTGCGCGTAGGAGAGCGCATCGGCGACCGGGCGGAGGACCTCGAGCGCCGCACCCAGGGAGGGCCGGCCCTCCGGCGTGATCCGCTGGCGCAAGGAACCGCCGTCGATGTACGGCATGACATAGTAGAGGAACCCGCCCGCTTCCCCGGAGTCGTGCAGCGACAGGATGTGGGGATGATTGAGCCGCGCCGCGATCTGAATCTCGGTGAGGAAGCGTTCTTTGCCGAGAAACGCCGCGAGTCCCGGAAGGAGCACCTTCACGGCGACTTCCCGCTTGTGCTTGTGGTCCGTGGCCAGGTACACCGTGGCCATGCCCCCACGCCCCAGCACTCGGCGCAGCTCGAAGCGGCCTCCCAGGGCGGCCGCGAGATCGGCGGGAATGTCGGACATAGGGTCCACAATATAGCCCGCTATACGGGGACTTCCCGTCCCCAGTTCCGGGGTTAGATATGACCTTCCCTCACCTTTTCGGAGTCGGTCTTCATGAAGGCACGCATTGCGGTTGTCGCGCTCGCATTGAGCGCTCTTGCGCAGGTCGGTGCGGCGCAAGGGAACATGGGCGGAATGTCGATGGGCGCGCCGGTCGCGGACGCGCTCCGGAACATGGAAAGCCGTTTCGCGCGAATCCTTCCGGCGGCGCTCGAGACTTTCCCGGCGGACAAGTGGGGCTACAAACCGACGCCAGCCCAGATGTCGGTTGGCGCCATCGCGGTGCACCTGGCCGAGGGGAATGACCAGCTGTGCGGCGTGATTGCCGGGCAGGCCGCGCCCACGCGCGAGAAGGTCGCGGAGACGGATTCGAAGGAGAAGCTGCAGGCACGGTTGAAGGAGACATTCGACTTCTGCCAGTCGGCACTGGCCAAGCTCGATGACTCGAAGCTCTCCGAGCAGTTGCCGCTCTTCGGGCAGCAGTTCTCGCGGGCCATGGTGGTCATGATCACCGTGGGAGACTGGGACGATCACTACAGCCAGTTGTCGAACTACCTCCGCATCAACGGGATGCTCCCGCCGACGGCGCAGCCGAAGAAGACGATGTAGCGCTACTCGAATCGCAGTGTGGTTGCCGGATCGGTCCGGGCCGCCCGGGCCGCCGGCAGCCACGAGGCGAGCAGCGCTGCCGCCGCGAGGATCGCCGGCACGGCCACGAACGTGACCGGATCGGTCGGACTCACGCCGAAGAGCACTGATCGCATGGCGCGAGTCGCCCCGAAGGCCGCCACCGTTCCCAGCGTCACACCGAACGCAACCAACCGTAGTCCCTGATTCACCACCAGCCACTGGACCTGCCCAGCCGCGGCGCCGAGCGCGATCCGGATGCCCATCTCCCTCGTGCGTCGCCGGGCCAGCTGGGCCACAACGCCGTAGACACCCACGGTCGACAGGAGGAGCCCCGCGACGGCGAACGCGAGCAGGAGGATGGTGATGAACCGTTGTCTTGCGAGCGTGGAAGACCGCAGCTGCTCCATCGTCTTGAGCGTGGCGATCGCCACATTCGGGTCGAGATCGGCGATGGCCCGGCGCACCGACGGTATCATTGCCTCGGGGTCCGACGTCGTGCGCGTGACGAGCGTCATGTACGAGTTTGGACTCTGGGCAAGTGGCTGATACATCTCGATCTGCGGCGGGGTGGAGAGGTCGGTCTGATGTTCGTCCCCGGCCACCCCCACGATCGTCAGCCACTTCGTGGTGGAATCCGGAATCTTGTCATCAGCGATCAGCTGGCCGAGCGGGCTTTGGCCGGCGAACTCCCGCTTCGCGAGCGCCTCGTTGATGATGGTGACGAGCGGCGCCCCCTTCCGGTCGGCCTCCGTGAACATCCGCCC
>DATBBZ010000010.1:0-3704 GCA_036270745.1 Gemmatimonadales bacterium
AGGGTGACGCCGGCCTCACCGGACGGAAGATCATCGTCGACACTTACGGCGGTGCCGCACGCCATGGGGGCGGCGCTTTTTCGGGGAAGGATCCCTCCAAGGTGGACCGCTCCGCCGCGTACGCCATGCGCTGGGTGGCCAAGAACGTGGTGCAGGCCGGGCTCGCCGCCCGCTGCGAGACGCAGGTCGCCTACGCAATCGGTGTGGCCGACCCCGTGTCGGTCATGATCGACACGTTCGGGACCGGTCAGGTGCCCGAAGCGGCTCTGGGAGACGCGGTCCGCGAGGTCTTCGACCTGCGGCCCGCCGGTATCATCAAGGCGCTGGATCTCCGCAAAGCCCTGTACAAGCCCACCGCGGCGTATGGCCACTTCGGCCGTGAGCCCAGTGCCAACGGTCTCTTCTCCTGGGAACGAACCAATCGGGTGGAAGAGCTGCGCCTCGCCGCGCAGCGCTCCAAACACTACCGCTCGACCAAGGTCACGGCATGACGCCTGCTACGACGGCCGCTTCCGAGAAGTCCGATATCAAGAATCCGGCGCTGGCGGACGAAGGACGCCGCCGCGCGGAGTGGGCCGAGCGGTCCATGCCGGTACTGCGGCAGGTGCGGGAGCGGTTCGCGCGCGAAAAGCCCCTGGCAGGACGGAGACTGTCGGCGTGCCTCCACGTCACCAGCGAGACCGCGAACCTGATGGTCACGCTGAAGGCCGGCGGGGCTGACGTCGCGCTGTGCGCGTCGAACCCGCTCTCGACCCAGGATGACATCGCGGCGCATCTCGTGGCACATCACGGGATCAAGGTCTTCGCGATCAAGGGCGAGGACCACGAGACCTATTACGAGCACATCCGGGCCGCGCTGGCGCATCAGGCCGACATCACCATGGACGACGGCGCCGACCTGGTCGGCGCGTTGCATATGATCGCCCTCAACCGTCTGGACGACCTCGCTCCGCCGGTACGGCGCTGGGTGGAGCAGATGTCCGTTTCGGACCGCTCGGCGATCGTGAAACGGGTGATTGGGTCCACGGAAGAGACCACCACGGGGGTCATCCGTCTCAAGGCCATGGCCAAGGACGGGGTGCTCCAATTCCCGGTGGTGGCCGTGAATGACTCGGACACCAAGCACCTCTTCGACAACCGGTACGGCACGGGCCAGTCGACCCTCGACGGCATCCTTCGCGCTACGAACCTCCTCATTGCCGGGAGCACGGTGGTAGTGGCGGGGTACGGGTGGTGTGGGCGGGGGTTCGCGATGCGGGCCCGGGGCGCGGGGGCGATGGTGATCGTCACCGAGATCGACCCCCTGAAGGCGCTCGAGGCGCAGATGGACGGATTCCAGGTTGCGCCCATGGCAGAGGCGGCGAAGGTGGGAGACATCTTCGTGACGCTGACGGGCAACGTGCACGTGATCCGTCTCGAGCACATGCGGGCGATGAAAGACGGTGCGGTGATCGCGAATTCGGGGCACTTCAACGTCGAAATCGATCTCGACGCCCTCAAGGCGAAGGCGAAGGGGCCCGACCACGTCCGTGACCTCGTGGAGGGCTGGACCCTCGACGGCAAGAAGATCTTCGTGCTGGCCGACGGCCGTCTGGTCAACCTGGCGGCCGCGGAGGGGCATCCGGCGAGCGTGATGGACATGTCCTTCGCGAACCAGGCTCTGGCGGCGGAGTTCGTCGTGAAGGAATTCAAGCAGCTCGGCAAGGACGTCCACCGGATCCCGCGCGACCTGGATCAGGGCATCGCCCGCCTCAAGCTGGCGGGCATGGGCGTCACCATCGACTCCCTGACGGCGGAGCAGCAGAAGTATCTCGCGTCGTGGGACATGGGGACCTGAGAGGGACCACGTGAAGGAAGTCCGCGTCGCCAACCTCGGTCTCGACCGGACCAACAACACCCCCGTGGTGATTCTGCGGGAGTCGGACGGTGAGCGGGTGCTCCCGATCTGGATCGGGCCCGCGGAGGCCAGCGCGATCGCGATGGAGCTCGCGGGCGTGAAGTCGTCCCGGCCCCTGACGCACGATCTGCTGAAGCAGGTCATCATCGGGCTGGGCGCCGAGCTGCGGAAAATCATCATCACGGCGGTGAAGGACTCGACCTACTACGCCGAGCTCCACCTCTACCGCGGGGACCAGGTGATTCAGGTGGACGCCCGGCCCTCGGACTCGATCGCGCTGGCCCTGCGGTTGCAGGCGCCCATCCTCACCACTGAAGAGCTCCTCCAGCACACCGTCATCGAAACCACGGACACCATCGAGAGCGCGGGTCCGTCCGGCGAGCGGAGCAGCGGGCCGCTCGACGCCGAGGCCCTCAAGACCTACCTCCAGAACCTCGATCCTGAAGATTTCGGGAAGTTCACGCCGTAGCGCCCTCCTCCTGGGCCTCTGGGCTCTAGGGGGCGGAGTGGGAGGCGCGGGCGGTCAGTCAGTGACGTTGACCGGGTCCGTGACCCTCGGCTACACGCATCCCCGACCGCTCAGCGGCGCCAGGGTCATCCTGCACCGGGTGACCATGCTGGTGCAGGGCCCCATCGACTCCGCGCGTCTCGATGCGAAGGGCCATTATCAGCTCCGGATTGTGGCCGTGGATTCCACCGCGACCTACTTGATCAGCGTGCTCCACGACGGCGTAGGGTATTTCTCGGAACCCATCAGGCCGGCGCTGTTCGGCCCGGGCCGCGGACCGAAGGTCGATACCCTCCGCGTGTACGACGCGGTAGTCGACGGACCACCGCTGACGGTGACCAAGCGCCTGGTATCCATCGCCCTCCCCAAGAAGGACGGGTCGCGGGAGGTCTTGGAGATCGCCGTGCTGTCGAACCCCGGCGAGAAGACCCGCATCGCCGCCGACACGCTGCACCCGGTCTGGACGGGCGCGTTGCCGCCCGGCGTCCTCCAGTTCTCGGTGGGGCAGGGTGACTTTTCGAGCGACGCGGTCAGCCGTCACGGCGACACTGTGGGGCTCTACGGCGCCGTGCAGCCGGGGGGCGGGCGCCAGCTCGCGTACAGCTATCTCATTCCCGGTGGCTCGTCCCGATTCATGCTGCCGGTGGATCACCCGCTCGACGCCTTGCTCCTCCTGCTCGAAGACACCACCGCTCGCGTGACCGGACCCGGCCTGCACAGCCTCGGTGTCAAGCTGCTCGAGGCGCGTCATTTCGCCGAATACCAGATCGACCACGTGAAGTCGGGCGCCCTTGTGGCGATCGATTTCCCGCGCGTGGCCTTTCGGTTCGAGTCCCTCGTCCCACTCATCGCGGTGCTCGCCGGCCTGGTGCTCGCCGGCGGATTCTTTCTGGCGCTGCGGCGCCCGCGCACCGTGGCCCCGGTGTCGTGACCTGCCTGACCGGCGCGACCCGCCACTCGTTCCCACTCTAGAAGAGTGGGCCCGAGACGGCACCGGGCTTGAAGCGCACCGCTGTGTCGGGCCCAGGCTTTAGCCTGGGTGCGACGATGGTTGCTCTTTCTGGGGGTGCACGCTAGCATAGCTTCGTAGTCCATAACGCGAACGCGGGATTCACGGAAGCCGGTGCAAATCCGGCGCGGCCCCGCCACTGTAACGGGCAGATCGAGTCGGCTCACGCCACTGGGAAACCGGGAAGGCGAGCCGATGTGAGCCCGGAGCCAGGAGACCTCCCCGTTCGCGCCACCTGTAATTCCCTCGCGGGAGGGATGGTGGCGCTGCGCACTCCGGCGCAGGCGCTC
>DATBBZ010000011.1:0-5898 GCA_036270745.1 Gemmatimonadales bacterium
CTCAAGTACGCGCAGGCCTACGCGGCCTTCATGGCGTCCACCAGGCAGTCGCGTGACTCGGCCCAGGTTGCGACAGATAAGATGAACGACCGTCTGGCGACGGGTGACCGCGCGGCCGCGACCTTCTACGCCCAGCGTCTCCAGGACATCGGGAAGTCGTTGCGGGACCGGCAGGACAAGTTCGACGACGGTTTGCGGGCGTTCCTCACCAAGGACCAGCAGAAGTCGTACAAGAAGTGGGAAGATGACGCGGAGCGGGTGGCGCAGGAGCGGAACAAGGAAGCGGGACTCCGGTGGCAGTCGGCCGGGGGCTTCGGGGGCGGGCGCGCCGATGAACGCCAGAGTCTGGTGGAGAGTGGCGCCGCTCCCGCGGCGGCCCTGGGCTCGCAGGCCGTGCGGGTGGGCCGGACCATCTACATCTCCGCCCAGCTGGGCCAGGATTCCACCGGCGCGCTGGTGGGCGGCGATCTGGCGACGCAGGCCCGCCAGGCCTTTCGCAACGTGACGGCGATTCTCAAGCGGGCGACGGCCTCCCCCAGTGATGCAGTTCGGCTCACGATCTACGTGGTCAATCCGGATTCGGGGACGGCCGCATCGCTCAAGGCGGCGGGCGCGGACTACTTCACGGGGCGCACCCAGCCGGCCACGATGGTCGTCGGCGTTCAATCCCTGGCGAAACCGGGGGCGCTGGTCGCGATCGAGGTGACGGCGGTCACGGCGAGCGGCGACTATTGACCGGTGCCGGGAGGCACTAGAGGGTGAGAAACGCCGCGGTCCACTCCGCGGCGTTTTCATCTTGCCGGTAGTACTTGTCCACGTCCACCACGAGGCTGTCGCCGTCCCGGCGGACGCCGAACCGGTCCATCCCCCGCGTGGCGCGGCCAGAGATGAAGATGCCGTCGGGCTGGTACCGGGAGTGGTGCTTGGGGCACTGGAACCGGTTGTCCTCAGGCTCCCAGTGCAAAGCGGTGTTCTGATGCGGGCACGAGAGGTTGAAGCCGTAAGCCTTCCCCTGCCAGCGCACGACGATGATCTGGTTCTGTTTGTCGATCATCGCCCCGTCGGCCGCCGGGATCGGATACGAGTGCTCTTCGTCTTCCGTCCGGAGCGGCGTCACCCATCGCCATGTCAGGGCACTGGCATCGGACGTCCCGAGGCCGAGGGCGGCCATGATGCTGGCCGCGGCCACAGCGGCCTCCCGCACGAAGGCCCGCCGGGATTCCAGCGGGCAGCGCTCGCAGCCTTCGGCGTTCTGCTCGTTCATCCATTACCCGCGAGTACGGTGCCGCACAGCACCAAGGTGAACCAGAGGACCAGGCTGGCGATCGACGTGCGGCGATAGGCCGGCCACGCACCGGGGTCGCCCTGTCGCACGGCCGTCTCGGCGCGGAGCCGGACCCAGCCATTGGCGAGGAGGACGGCGACCAGTATCATCTTGGACCAAAACACGACCGACGTGAGATAGGTGTCCAGGTCCGCAAAGGTCTGCAACAGGCCACTGACCAGTACGATGCCCAGGCCGCCGAGCACGAGGCGATGGACACCGGCGATTTCGGACAGGGCCCAGGACGACGTGCCGCCATCCACGCGCGCACCAGCGAGCCGCAGCGTGGCGCGATCGGCGGCGACGGCGAGCCCGCCGGCGAGTAAAACGCCGCCGAAGTGGACGAAGTTGACCGCTTCGCTGACGGCCTTGTGGTCGCTGTAGAGGTGGGCCCAGCGTGCGACGAGATTCATTTCTTCCATATCAGCATCATTCCGTACCCGACGAGAGCGACGCCCATGGAGGTGAGTGCGATAGTACGGTGTGTGGTCGCGGCCGAGGGATCGGCTACCACTCGGCGGCTTCCGGGCGCGGAGGCGCCCGCGGCGACGAAGCCTGCGTCGGAGATGAACATCAGGGCGGCGTGGATGTACCGGCGGGTTTTGTCGTTGGGATCGTGCCGGCTCTCCCAGAGATTCCACGCGCCGGTCACCGTGTTCACCCCGAACAGCCCGGCGAGGCCCAAGGCGGTGATCTGGTGCGCGGTGAGCGTGGCGGAGGAACCGGGCGGGTGGTTGTAGAGAGACTGGCCCAGCGCGAACTCGCCGATGAAGAGGGGTAAGGTGGCATAGCTCGCGACCCGATGGATCTGGAGCCTGACCCCGTAGAAATCGCTGTATTCGATGGCGCGCGGACGTCTCCTCCCGGTGTCCGCCGTCGCAGTCATGAAGAGGACGGCCGGGGCGGCTGACGTGACCGCAGGAGCAGGCGCCACGTCGAGCGGCGGGCCCACGTGCTGGAGTGCGGCCAGTGCCAGGAGCGCGACGGCGTTCACAGAGTTTTCTCCTTGGTGGTCGACGTCGTACCCGTCCTCCAACGTACGCGTTCCTCATGAAGAACTCTGAAAGACGAACGCCCCGTCGGGAATCGCCGGGGCGTTCGTTCCACTCTAGAACGAAATCAGCTCTGAACGATGATCAGATACCGCGATCCCGCCCAGAACTGGCCGGGCTTGGCGATCGCCAACTTGTTGGTGTTCTGGATCTCGCCATTGTCCGTGGGCGGCGTGTTGAGCGCCGTCAGATCGTTCCGCGACACGATCCGGTACGCCTGCGCCGAATCGGGAAGGGCGATGCTGGTCACCTGGCGCTGATCGATCGCGGTGAACTGGGTCGGATCGAGATTCCGCGCCGGCACCAGCGTCCTGCCGGACTTCCACAGCACGAACAGGAACCGCGCGCCACCCTCTTCCGTAATCACCCCGCGCTTGATCAAGTCGTCCTTCGTCCCGATGACGTAATAGACGGTGTTGTCGCGGGTGTTGGTGGCGTTCAAGGTGTCGTTCAATGCGATGGTCACGCCGGTCAGCGAGTCGACGCGCGCGGTGAGGGCCGCGATCTGGGTCTTCTGATCGTCCACCACTTTCTGGAAGTTCGTCACCGTACTCTCCAGAGTCGCGCGGAGCGAATCCGAGAGGTGGGTCATCCCGGCGATCTGTTCCTTGCTGCTCTTCAGTTGCGCGTCGGCGCTGTGCACCCGCGAGACGAGCAGGCGGACCCGCTCGACCACGGTGTCGCGGCGTGCCGCCTCGGGCGTCTCCGCGGGCTGAATCTTCATCTTTCCGTTGAGCCGGACCTTCGCCATCTCGGTGGAGATGTCGGACAGGGCGCGGGCGTCGGCGGCTACCTCGGCCACCGCGCGGTCATGGTCTGACGCGACGTTCTGGAGACTATCGGCGCGGGCCTGTGCGACCTTCAGGGCTTGCTGGTCGCACCCGGCCGCGATCACGGCGGCGGCGACGACCACGATTGCGAGCTTGACGGACATAACGCTTCCTCCCAATAGAGATCTGTATCGTCCCCGGGCGTGGGGCGTGACACCCCCGGGCTGGTCGATCGTCCGACATGAATCCGATGCAGCGTCCGTCATACACCGGACCACGGGAACGCGTTTCACTTCGCTGGAATAGGGCAACTCGCGTGCCCGGTGCCGGGCCCGTATCATTGCACGTCGCTTCGTACCGTCGCAACCCCGAACCTCTAGCGCGAGTATCTCGCACATGCCACGCTCGTATCTGCCCCGCGTCGTTGTGATTCTGCTCACGCTTTCTCTGTTCCCCATTCTCGCGCACGCACAAACCTCCGCCGTCGATACCGCGCGATACGCAAGGCTCCGGTGGCGCGAAATCGGCCCCTTCCGCGGCGGACGCGTCGATGCCGTGGCCGGAGTGGTCGGCCAGCCCCTGGTCTACTACATGGGCGTGACCGGTGGCGGGATCTGGAAGACGGTCGATGGGGGGCATACCTGGCAACCTGTGTCCGACAAGGACTTGACCGCGGGGTCGGTGGGGGCGCTCGCCGTCGCCGAGTCCGACCCGAACGTGGTCTACGCCGGGACGGGCGAGGAGACGGTCCGCGGCAACGTCTCCCCCGGCGACGGGATGTACAAGTCGACGGATGCCGGAAAGACCTGGAGCAAGATCGGCCTCGCGGATGCGGGGCAGACTGGCAGGATCGCGGTGCATCCCAAGAATGCCGACCTGGTCTACGCCGCCGTGATGGGACACGCGTTCGGCCCGAACCCGACGCGCGGGCTCTATCGGTCCGCAGACGGCGGCAAGACGTGGCAGAAGATCCTGTCGCGCAACGACTCGACCGGGGCCGTGGACGTCGTCCTCGACCCCACCAATCCGCGGATCATCTATGCCTCGCTCTGGCAGGAGCAGCGGACTCCCTGGGACTTCTCCTCGGGCGGCGCCGGCAGCGGACTCTTCAAGAGCACCGACGGCGGCGACACGTGGACCGAGTTGACCCGGAAGAAGGGCATGCCGGAGGGCGTCATCGGCCGGATCGGACTCGCCGTCTCGCCCGTCAGCCCCGATCGCATCTGGGCGGTCGTGGAAGCGAAGGAGGGGGGCGTCTTCCGGTCCGACGACGGTGGGGACACCTGGCACAAGACGTCCGACGACCACGAAATCCGGCAGCGGGCCTGGTACTTCAGCAACATCTACGCGGATCCGGCGAGCGCCGACGTGGTGTACGCCCTGAACGTGTCGTTCCGGAAGTCGGTAGATGGCGGCGTGTCGTTCGAGGAGATGGACGTGCCCCACGGCGACAACCACGCCCTCTGGATCGACCCCACCGATCCGAAGCGCATGGTGTTGGGGAACGACGGCGGGGGGACGGTGACGGTGGACGGCGGGAGGTCCTGGACCCCGCTCGACAATCAGCCCACGGCGCAGTTCTACCACGTCATCGCTACCACACACTGGCCCTATCAGGTGTGCGGCGCGCAGCAGGACAACAGCACGGTCTGCATCGCGACGTCGTCGGACGGCAGTGGAATCACCGAGCGGGATTGGGAAGAAGTGGGCGGCGGCGAGTCCGGGTGGATCGCGGCCCGGGCGGACACGCCGGACGTGGTGTTCGCGGGCAGCTATGGGAACCACATCACCCGGCTTGACCGGAGGAATCACCAGGAGCGGAACATCAACGCCTGGCCCGACAACCCGATGGGTCACGCGGCGTCGGACTTGAAGTACCGGTTCCAGTGGACCTTCCCGATCGTGATCGCGCCCACCAATTCGTCCGACCTCCTCATCGGCTCGCAGGTCCTGTTCAAGAGCACCAACGAGGGCGCGAGCTGGCAGGCGATCAGCCCCGACCTGACCCGCAACGACACTACCCGGCAGCGGTCGTCGGGGGGACCGATCACGAAGGACAACACGTCGGTCGAGTACTACGGAACCATCTTCGCCGTCGCCCCGTCCGCGAGGGACTCTGGACTCATCTGGGTCGGTACCGACGACGGCCTGGTGCAGGTGACCCGGGACGGCGGGAAGACCTGGACCAACGTGACGCCTCCCGGAATCACCGCGGGTACCCAGATCAGCATGGTGGATGCCTCGGTGCACGATGCCGGGACCGCGTACGTCGCCGCGACCCGGTACAAGCTGGACGACTTCGCGCCCTACGCGTTCGTCACCCACGATTTCGGCAAGACCTGGAAGAAGATCGTCGCCGGGCTCCCCGCGACGCACTTCGTGCGGGTGGTGCGGCAGGATCCGGTGCGTCCGAATTTGCTCTATGCCGGCACGGAGTTCAGCGCTTACGTCTCGTTCAACGACGGGGCGAGTTGGCAGTCGCTGCGACTGAACCTGCCGGTGGTGCCGGTGCATGACCTGACGATCAAGGACAACGACTTGATCGCGGCTACGCACGGACGGGCGTTCTGGATCATCGATGGCGTGGGACCCCTCCGGGAGCTGGCCGGGGCTGAATCGCAGGGAGACCGCGTGCTCTACCAGCCGGCGGACCCCTGGCGCACCGGCGGCTTCCGGGCGGGACGGCGGCAGGCGACCGTGGGACAGAACGCGCCGCGGGGCGCCCAGATCTACTTCTATATGAAAGACAAGC
>DATBBZ010000012.1:0-4564 GCA_036270745.1 Gemmatimonadales bacterium
GCAACGCGGATCTCTCGGCCAGCGGCAATGGCATCGCCTTCAACGGCGGGATCATCTATAAGGTGAATGACCAGCTCTCCGTGGGCGGTCATTTCATGACCAAGAAGACCATTCACTTCACGGGGAACGCAGCCTTTCAGCAGATCAACACCGGGCTGATCCTCCCCGCAGGCAATCCCATCACCGGCACTACGCTGCCGATCGATTTCTTCTTGAAGAACACCGTGTTCAATTCCACCGGCCCCCTCGCGGGTGGCGCCGCCGAAACCGACGTGACGTTGCCGGATCAGTGGAGCATCGGCCTGGACTACAAGCTCAGCGAGAAGTGGCACGTGTCGGGCGATTACCAGCAGGTGGTCTGGGGCTGGTTCAACACCCTCGTGGTGAGCTATACCGCGAACCCGGCCACTCCGCTCCTGTCCGCCACCGAGCGGTACCGCGATTCCAACGGCATCCGCCTCGGCACCGAATTCCAGTACTCGCCCAAGCTGACGTTGCGCGCCGGATACATCTACAACTCAGCCGCCGCACCCGACGAGACGGTCACTCCCCGGCTCCCCGAGGGGCCCCGCAATTCGTTCATCGTGGGCGCGGGACTGAACTTGACCAACACTCTCCGGGGCGACGCGAGTTTCATGTACCTGAAGCAAAACGACCGCCGCGGACGCGTGTCGGACGTCAGCACGTTGAACACCGGCCTCTACACCTTCAGCGCGGTGCTCCTGGGTGCCGGGCTGTCCTACTCTTTCTGAGCGAGTGACCCCAATGACCAAGACCACCATGCGGTATCTGGCGGCGCTCGGGATCCTCCTCGGCGCAGCGGCCGCCTGCAACAATGACGAGCTGTTCCATAACTCCACCATGGACCCCGTGGACCCATTGTTCACGCGGTACGTCGCCATGGGGAACTCCCTCACCGCCGGGTTCCAGTCGGCCGGCGTCAACGACAGCACCCAGGTGCAGGCCTGCCCGGCCGTGCTCGCGCTGCAGATGCACACGCCCTTCTGGCAGCCCTTGATGAATCGCCCCGGGTGCACCCCGCCGATCGTGTCGGTGTTCTCCGTGCCGCGGACCTATGTCGGTGGAGCGCCTGCGGGTGCGTGCGCGCTCCGCAAGACGCAGTCGCCGGCGCCGCCATACATCAATGACGTCGCGGTGCCGGGCGCGTATGCGTACAGCATTCTGGACAACCTCGATACGTCGAAGTCGCACCCCAATCCGCTCACGACGTTCTTCCTGGGCGGCATGACGCAGATGCAGATGCTGAAGAAGGTGAATCCCACCTTCTTCACTTCCTGGATCGGCAACAACGACGTGCTCAATGCCGCCACCAGTGGCGGGGACACGACGCTCGTCACCGACACCACGGTCTTCAAGGCCGAATACTCGGCCATGCTGGATAGCGTGGCATCGCCGACGTTGAAGGGTGGCGTGCTGATCGCCGTGGCCAACGTGACGCTGATCCCCTTCTTCTCCAAGGGGTCGACGTACTTCGCGATCAAGGCGGGGCTCGTGCCGGGTGCCGCGTTCCCGCCCGGCTTCATCGTCGGACCGAATTGCGCTCCCAACGCGCTCGGCGGCAATGGCGACTCGGTGCTCGTGCCCTTCCCCTTCGGGATTCCGCTGGTCGGGGCGGCTGCCGCTGGCGCGGTCGATACCCTGAAGTGCACCGAGACCGCTACCGTGCAGCCCGCTGAGCTCCGCAAGCTGGCGGCGACGGTGAAGAGCTACAACACGTTCATTCAGGCTCAAGCGACGGCGCGCGGGTACGCGTTCTTCGATGCCAACGCCCTCTTCACCGCGCTCCCCGCGGGATCGGTCCCGGCCTTCCCGACCATATCCGGCGCCGCGGCCGTGACCGCACCCTTCGGGAACTACTTCAGCAGGGACGGCGTCCATCCCACGGGGCTCGCGCACAAGCTCGTGGCGAACGGCCTGATTCAGGTCATCAACGCGAAATACGGGACCGCCTTGAAAGCCATCCCCTGAGCGAACGCCTCGGCTAACTTGGGGTAACGGAACGGCACCCGACCACCGTCGGGTGCCGTTCTGCTACGTGATGATGAAAACACTCGCCCTCCTGGCAGCCCTCGCCCTCGTTCCCTGCGCCCTCCCGGCGCAGGCGGCGGAGCGCGCGGACACGCCCAAGAAGGGGAAAGTCCGCCTCTCGTTCATTCCCACGGTCGAGACGTGGGAGGCCGCCTTCGGGCCGGCGGGGCGGCAGCCGGTCGGCGGATTCCTGAGCGGGGACTCACTGGGGCCATCCGCGTTTCCGTCCCTGGCGGGCATGCAGTCGGCGGTGCAAAGGGCGAGCGGCATCTCGGCGTTTGCCGCGAGCCTGGGCCGCACCCTCCTCGCCATCCGCTCCGAGCGACGGATCATGCCCCTCGCCGCCGAGGTGGGCCTCACCGACCGGCTGTCGCTCAACGTCATGGTCCCCATCGTGCGGGTGGACGTGCGGGAGACTCTGAATGTCGACTCGACCCGCGGGAATCTTGGCCTCAATCCCCTGTACTTCGGCGGCGCGGCACGCTTCACGACCTTCTTCGCCAACTTCGACAACGCCCTCACGGCACTGAACGGCCAGATCACGGGCGGGACCTGCGTCCCCCGCTGCGCGGAAGCTCTGACCCTCTACAACCAGGGCGTCGCGCTGCGGGCCGCGCTCGACAAAGCGGTCTACGGGACCGGTCCCTCGAGCCAGTCCCCGTTCCTGCCCCTCGCGGCTTCGGCGGCCGGCAAGGGCATCGACACGACGGTCATCGGCCTCCAGCGCCAGCTCCAGGACTCGTTCGGCATTGCCGGGTTCGCGGACACGCTGGGACTCCCGACCTTCGCCGCGGCGCCCTCCGATATCGAGCAGGTCCTGAGTGATCCGACCTTCGGCTACGCCTACACGCCCATCCAGCGGACGCCCAAGTTCTACCGGTACTGGCCCGGGGACGCCGAAGTCTCCGTGAAGTACCGGGTGCTCGAGACGCCGGCGTACGCGGGAGCCGTCAAGCTCACGGTGCGACTTCCCACCGGACACGTCGCCTCACCGAACGATCCCTTTGCGCTGTCGACCGGCGATCACCAGACCGATCTCGAGCTCGGCTACATCCAGGAGCTGACGCTGTGGAATCGCCTGTGGCTGAACCTAAATGTCCGGGCCGGTCTGCAGCTCGCGGGGCTGCGGGATGCGCGGGTCGCGCCGCAGGGCGCGTTCTGGATACCGATCGGCGCCAGCGCCCGTCTCGATTGGAAGCCCGGCAACTACGCCGCCGTCGATTTCGCGCCGATGTATCGCTTCTCGAAGGTCTTCTCGACTGGGGTCACCGCGTCCTACTACCGGCAGGGGCTCGATCGCTACACCTACCGGTCATCCGCCGATTCGACGACCATCGCGGCGAACCTCGGCGCACCGGTGAGTGCCTCCGTGCTCGATCCCGGCACCAACCGGCGCTACTGGCAGCTGGGGGTGGCGGTCACCTATCAGGGGCCGGTCTGGGAGACCGGGTTCTCGATCCAGCAGACGGTCAGCGGGTGGGGCGCGGCGACTTCGGTCCCGGCGGCGACGACGTTTCGGATCGTGATTCGGGCGTTTCACGGGCTGTTCTGAGCAGAATCCTCGCGTGCTTCAGCGCGGCCTCGAGGTCCGGGTCGCCGAGCATGCGGGCCACTTCACGAACGCGTTCTTCGCCGGCGACGCTCTGGAGGTCGCTGGTCGCCACTCCGCCGCGCGGGCCCTTCGTGATGACGACCTGATGGTCGGCCCGGACCGCGATCTGTGGCAGGTGGGTGATGACGAGTACCTGACGCCCATCGGAGACCAGCCGCAACGCCTCGCCCACCTTCCCGCCGACTTCACCGCCGATCCCCTGATCCACCTCGTCGAACACGAGCGTCGGAATCGCATCGTGGCCCGCCAGGACGACCTTCAGCGCGAGCATGAGACGGGAGGTCTCGCCACCGGAGGCCACCCGGGAGAGGGGGCGGGCTCCCATCCCCCGGGAGAGCTCCACTTCAAAGGAGACGCTCTCTCTGCCAAAGGCGTGGGGAGTGGGGAGTGGGACCAGTCGTGACTCGAACTGGCCTCCGCCGAGGCCAAGGGAAGGCAGCTGTCCGTTCACGGCCAGGGTCAGCTTCTTCGCTCCCACTGAGCGCTTCTTCGACAGTGCCTCACAGGCCCGAGCGAGGTCCTCCGCAGCCTGCTCGCGCTCCTCGCCCAGGGACCGCAGGTCCAGCTCGGCGGTGTCCAGCAGATCGAGCTCTCGCGCCGACGCATCCCGCGTCGCCAGGACATCGGGGATTTCCGGACCGTATTTCCGGGTGAGCCGGTCGAGGACATCACGACGGCGGTCGATCGTCGCCAGACGATCCGGGTCTCCGTCGATCGCACCGGCGTAATCCCTGGCAGCTGCAGCCAACTCTTGGAGATTGGCGAGGGCCGTATCGAGCAGCTCCCGCCACTTCGCGACGGTGGGATCGATCCGCTCGAGGGCCGCCAGGGTTCTCATGCCTTTCGAGAGACCCGATTGATCCGCGGCCTCCTCCAGCTCGCGGGCGAGGCGCCCCAGCTCCT
>DATBBZ010000013.1:0-5407 GCA_036270745.1 Gemmatimonadales bacterium
CCCCTATTGCGTATCCCGCCGAATCTTCATATTCTCATCATTGACAACAGGTTGATGCAGTAACACCGCCGACATTGTGCGGCTTTTTTTGTAGGAGGTTAATCGAGACCACATGCGTATCGGTCTCGCCTACAACGAGAAACCTCGATCCGCTTTGGGAGCGGACGACCCCGCCAGTACCACCGACCTCTATGTCGAGTGGGACGAGCCCTCCACCATCGACGCGGTGGAACAGGCGCTCAGTCTCTTCGGCAACGTCGTCCGTCTCGAAGCCGACGCCACCTTCCCCCAGAAACTCGCCCTCGCCCGTCCGCAAATCGTCTTTAACATGGCCGAGGGGCTGTCGGGTCCCAATCGCGAAGCGCAGGTGCCCGCCATCTGCGAGTACTACGGCGTCCCGTACACCGCGTCGGACCCGCTCACGCTCTCGCTGACGCTGCATAAGGCGCGCACCAAGGAGATCCTAGCCTACCGCGGGATCCCGACGGCGCCCTTCACTCTCATCTCGGCGCCGCCTGACTTGGGCCAGATCACGCTTCCCTACCCACTCTTCGTGAAACCCGTAGCGGAGGGGTCTGGTAAAGGCATATTTTCCAACAACTTATGTGAATCTGAGACCCAGCTTCGGGAGCGGACTCTCTTTCTATTAGATGAATACCGCCAGCCGGTCCTGGTGGAGGCCTACCTCCCCGGCCGCGAATTCACCGTCGCCATCTTAGGCAACGGCCCCGAAACGCGGTGCCTCCCGATCGTCGGGCTTGACTTCACGACGCTCCCCGCCGGCGCGACCCCGGTCTACGGCTACGAAGCCAAGTGGCTCTGGGATGACGCCGAGCACCAGCTCGAGATCTACGAATGCCCGGCCCGGATCCCCGACGACCTCCGCGCCCGCATCGAGCGCGTCTCCCTCGACGCCTACCACGCCCTCGGCTGCCGCGACTGGTGCCGGATCGACGTCCGTATGGACGCGGCGGGCGTACCGAACGTCGTCGAGCTGAATCCGCTCCCGGGCATCATCCCGGACCCCAGAATGAATTCGTGCATGCCCAAGGCGGCCCGGGTATCGGGGCTGAGCTACGACCAGTTGATCCAGGAAGTCGTCCGGATCGCGTGGCGGCGCATCCACGGCCAGGACCTGGTCGCCGGCGCCGAAGAGGCGATCGCGTGAAGCTCACCATCCTCTACGACCCCGGCGCACCCGACTGGACCACGGAGGACATCGCGGGCGTGATGCGGGCGGTCGACGAGATCGGGACGATCTTCTCGGAAATGGGCCATCAAGTCCAGAAGGTCGGCGTCCGCCACGACCTCAAGTGGTTGCAGATCGCCAAGCGCTCCGACCTGGTCTTCAACCTGTGCGAAGGAGTGCACGGAGTTGCACTCTGGGAAGATCACGTCGTCGCGATGCTCGAGTTCGAAGGGATCCCGTACACCGGCTGCGGGTCGTGGACCGTTTCCGCATGCCGCCGGAAGACCGTCGCGAACGCCATCCTCCTCCAGGCCGGCCTGCCCATCCCGGAGTGGACCACGACGCACGACCGGATCCCCGATGACTTCCCACTTCCCGCCATCGTGAAGCCGGCGGCCGAGGACGCGAGCGCCGGCCTGGACCGCGGCTCGGTGGTCACCGACCGGAAGTCGCTGCGGAGCCGCGTCGCCGCCATGACCGAGCAATTCGACGAGGTGCTGGTCCAGCGGTACATCGCGGGCCGGGAGTTCAACGTGGGGTTCGTCGGCACCCGGGTCCTCCCGGTGTCCGAGATCGACTTCACGGGCATGCCCGAAGGTGCCTGGCCCATCCTGACCTACGCCGCCAAATGGCACGCGGGCTCCGCCGAAGATCTGGGGAGCCAGCCGGTGGTACCCGCGCCGATCTCTCAGCGTCTGGCTGACCGGCTGGTCCGCGTCGCCGAGCAAGCGTGGCACGCCATGCAGGGGAAGGGCTACGGGCGGGTGGATATGCGGGTGGATGATACCGGGCGCCCCTGGGTGCTCGAGGTGAACCCCAATCCCGATTTGACCGACGAGGCCGGGCTGTCGCGGATGGCTCGGGCCGCGGGGTGGGACTACGCCGAGCTGGTGCGCCGGGTGGCCGAGGTGGCACTGCGTGAGGCTCAGGGGGCCAAGGCGGCCCGTGAATTGCTCGCTCAGCCCCATCGGCCGCGTACATCGCGAACGACTTGAGCGCCTGACCCGGGAGACCGGCTTCTTCCGCGAGGAAGAGGTCGTCACCGCGGTCGAGCTCCTGGACGAGCATCTGGACGGCGACGAGGACTACCGGTTCATCGGAGCCTTCGCCGGAAGCGATCTGGTCGGGTACGCGTGCTGGGGACCGACACCAGGCACTGCAGGAACCTGGGACCTCTATTGGATCGTCGTGGCCCGGGAGCAGCAGGGTGAGGGGATCGGTTCAGATCTTCTCCAGCACGTCGAGCAAACGCTGACGGCTGATGGCTGTCGGCTGGTGGTGGTCGAGACGTCATCGCGTGCGGACTATGCACCGACGCGTGGGTTTTACGAGGCCCGCGGGTACACCAGGACCGCGGTAATCCCGGAGTACTATGCGCCCGGGGATGACCTGGTGATCTATCTCAAGGACCTGACTCATGGAGTCCTGGCAAGAACTGCTTCGTAAGAAGAGCATCGCCTCCCTGGAGGTGCTGGCCGCCCGCTTCGGCGCCGAGCACTTCCCGGAGCTCGACCTTCTCCGCCAGGCGGCGGAGAATTTCGAGTTCCGGATCTCCCCGGCGATGGTCGACTTGATCAAGTCCCCCAACGATCCCATCTGGCGCCAGTACGTGCCCAGCGTGCAGGAGCTCGAGGTGCACGATGGGATCGTGGACTCGCTGGACGAAGACGCCCATTCGCCGGTGCCGAACATCACGCACCGGTACCCGGACCGGGCCCTCTTCCTGGTGAGCCCCGTCTGCGCCTCGTACTGCCGGTTCTGCACCCGCCGCCGGAAGGTGGGGGATCCCGAGAAGATCCCGATGTCCCAGCTCGAGTCCGCGTTTCAGTACTTGGAGCAGCACACCGAGATCCGGGATGTGATCATGTCCGGGGGCGATCCGCTCCTGCTGTCGGATCGCCGGATCGACGATATCCTGAAGCGACTCCGGTCCATTCCGCATCTCGAGGTCATCCGGATCGGGAGCCGGGTGCCCTGTCACTTACCCGAGCGGATCACGCCGGAGCTGTGCGCGATCCTCAAGAAGTACCATCCGCTCTACATCAACACGCACTTCAACCACCCGGACGAGCTTACGCCGGCCGCGGTGCAGGGGCTCGGGATGCTGGCGGACGCCGGGGTTCCCCTGGGATGCCAGACGGTGCTGCTGAAGGGCGTGAATGACGATCCGGCGGTGATGAAGAAGCTGATGCAGAAACTGCTCGCCGCGCGAGTGCGACCCTACTACATCTACATGTGCGACCAGGTGGCGGGCGCCGAGCACTTCCGGACGACGGTCGAGAAGGGCCTGGAGATCGTGAAGGCCCTGCGCGGCTGGACGTCGGGGCTCGCGGTCCCCCACTTCGTGATCGACGCGCCTGGAGGCGGTGGGAAGATTCCGCTCCTGCCTGAGTACGTCGTGAAGATCACCGACAAGGAAGTAGTGCTGAGGAACTACACGGGCAAGCGGTTCAAGTACAAACAGCCCTACGTTCCAGAGCCCCTTCCGGAGCTGGAGCCGATTCTGGTCGGATAGCGAAAACGGGAAGAGGGAAGTGGGAAGAGTGCCCTTCACTCTTCCCACTTTTCGTTTACGGCCTCGTTGGCGCGACGGTCTTGGTTTCGGTCGGCCCCGTGCCGACGACCGGCGCGAAGTACATCGTGCCCGAAAGCACCTGGACGATCTTGTTGTCCAGGTGGTAGTGCGGCTGGATGTGGAGGCCGGCCGGGAAACGGACGCGGAGCACGTACGGTCCGGGGCGGCTCGGATCACCCAGAAGAATCGCCTGCTCACCGCCGGCATAGTACGGCGTCCAATGAGCCGACCAACAACACTGAACTGAGGATCACAGCACACCGCATGGAACCTCCCTGACGCCTAGGGAGCCTCGACGGTCCGTTTGACATGCTCGAGCACCCGCCGATGAATGGCCTCAATCACCCGATCGGCGATTGGATCCCAATAGACCTGCGGATACATCTCGTTCCGGTACCAGGTGTGCCCCTCCAGGCGGGTTCGGCCCCCCGGGAGCGGGATCAGATCGAACTCCCCGCGGGTGGCCCGGAAATACCCGTCCAGATGCTGCGCATACACCCGGCGGTAGGGACTCATCTCCCTCATCGGTGGCGGGTTCCTGGTGACCGAGAACCCCAACACCCGCCCCGGCTCCCAACGGGTAATCGGCTCCACGAACGCCCCGGTCGTGAATTCGCAATAGCGGATCGCCCCGACCCCTGACCCCTCAAGATGGGCCCGGAGGGGGGCAGCCACACCGGCTCTGAAAACCCACTCCGAAGGAGGCGGAAGCTCCGGAAACGCCACGACGGTATGCCAGACCCGATCCGGACTGGCGTCGATCTCCACCGACGTCACCACCTCCTGCACCGGCGCCGGACCCCGCGCCGGCTCGAGGAACAAGGCCAGCGGGAGCATGACGGCGGCGAGGCCCGTGTGCGAAGGCGGCTCGCTCGTCCGCAGTGCGATGATCCGGCCCAGCACCGCCCCGAGCAGAGCCAGCACGGCGGCGATGGGGAACGCCATCAGGACACAGACGACGCCTTCGAGCGCAAAAAGGACCAGCACCCCCCCGACCAGCGCCACCGTCAGCAGCACGACGGGGACCGTTTCCCGGTACGTGGCGCGGCGGCGCGAGTTGAAGACGTTGGCGCTGATCGCGCCGAGAGTGAACGGTGTCCCCAGAAAGAGTCCCGGCGAGTAGGCCTTCTTGACGTAGATCGCGATCAGGATGGTGGGGATGGTGATGGCCATGCCCGCCGCCACGGCGACCAGGGCGCTCCTCAGCCCCTCGTCGATGGCGGGCGGAGACGGCGGCCCCCGGGTGACCATCCGCGAGGGCACCAGGCTCAGGCCCAGCATTAACAGGTAGTTGAAGACCGGGACGAAAAACAGGACCGCCAGCCACGCGGAGTCGCCGGCATCGATGGCGCGGCGCATGGAGAGGGAGACCCCGATCCAGATAAATGGCAGAGTCCAGATCGCGAGCCAGATCGATAGCCCCTCCGTTTCCGGCCCCAGGACCTGTTGGCGATAGGTCCAGACGGGATCGAAGTAGTTGAGGGGCGTCCAGGTGTGACCGGTCACTACGTAGAACACGCCGGCGTCCACCAGGTACTTTAACAGCATGAGGCCGGCGCCGTGAACAAAGTACCGGCGCCGGCCCACCGGTGTGACCCAACCGAACCAGAATCGAAAGAGGTCGGCCACGCTAGGCTTTGGCC
>DATBBZ010000014.1:0-5718 GCA_036270745.1 Gemmatimonadales bacterium
CCCGGCTCCCGGCTTCTCTCATCGTCATCGCCGCCTCGTATCTCGTCCGCATGCCTGAGACGCTCATGATCCTCCGCTCCCAGGAGCTGGGCGTTCCGGTGGCGGAGGTCCTGCTCTTGTGGGCGGCCCTGCACGTGATCCGGTCATCGTCGAGCTTCGTCGGCGGCGCCATGAACGACCGCCGCGGGTCGGTCTTCACGATGTGGCTCGGTTGGGTGGCGTACGTACTGGTCTCCATCGGCTTCGCGTTTGCGTCGAGCGCCACCGCCGCCTGGTTGCTCTTTCTGGCGCTCGGCGTCGTGGCCGGCTTCACGGAGAGTCCCGAGCGCGCGCTCGTCGCACGCCTAGCCGGGCGGAAGTCGGGGAGCGGTTTCGGGAACTACCACGCGCTCACGGGAGTCGCCGCCCTCGTCGGGGGCATCGGTCTGGGACTGGTCTACCAGAAGATCGGGGCAGGCACGGCGTTTACGGTGAGTGCGGTGGGGACGGGGGTGTTGGTGCTGGCGTGGTCCGTTCCCAGGCTGAAAGCCTGGGCCCGGTGAGGCGCCGCGCTTAAGCGCCAAGCGGTTCGGGCCCATGCTTGAGCATGGGGACGAGGGACGTGGCTGACGTCTGACGTCTACAGCTCAATCTGGGCGCCCACTTCAATCACGCGATTCGGCGGAATCCTGAAGTACGCGGTCGCCCGATGCGCGTTCCGTGACATGAACCCGAAGAGCTTTTCCCGCCACAGGGCCATGCCGCGCCGTCGCGCCGGCACCACCGTTTCCTGCCCCAGGAAAAACGTCGTCTCGAGGAGCCGGGCCTCGAATCCCAGCGGCCGCGCCTGATCGAGCAGGGCCGGCACGTTGGGATCCTCCATGAAACCGTAGCGCGCGACGAGCCGGTAAAACCCATGACCGAGGGGCTTCACCGCCAGCCGCTCATGATCGGGCACGTGCGGGGCTTCACCGGTGGCGATGGTGAGCAACGCCACCTGCTGATGCAGCACCTTGTTGTGCTTCAAATTGTGGAGCAGGGCGAGGGGAATGCCTTCGGAGTTCGAGGTGAGAAAGACCGCCGTCCCCGGCACGCGGATCACCCGGTGCGATTGGAGGTCACCCAGGAAGGTCTCCACGGGGACGCCGACCACGCTCAGCTTCTCCGCGAGCAGCTCCCGCCCGCGCTTCCACGTCGTCATCAGGATGAAGACGCCACCCGCCACGGCGAGGGGGAACCACCCTCCCTGATAGAGCTTCACCGCACTCGCGCCGAAGAGGGACAGATCGATGCCGAGGAAGACCGTGCAGAGCGCGACCACCAGGAGGGGCCGCCACTGCCAGCGCTCGCGGGCCAGGAAGTAGAAGAGCACCGAGGTCGTCGCCATGGTGCCGGTGACCGCGATGCCGTAGGCGGCGGCGAGTCGTGACGAGGAGCCAAAGCCGAGTACAAGGCCGATCGTAGCCACCATCAAAGCCCAGTTCACCTGGGGCACGTAGATCTGCCCAATTTCGGCCCCCGACGTGTGCTCGATCTCGAGCCGCGGCGAGTACCCCAGCTGCACCGCCTGGCGCGTCAGCGAGAACGCGCCTGAAATCACCGCCTGAGAAGCGATGACCGTCGCCGCGGTCGCCAGCGCCACCAGCGGGTACAGGGCCCAGGAGGGCGCCAGCCGGTAAAAGGGGTTGTGGGCCGCCCCCGGGTCGGCCAGGAGCAGGGCACCCTGTCCGAAATAGTTGAGCAGGAGCGCGGGCAGGACTAGCGAGTACCAGGTCAGGCGAATCGGCTTGCGCCCGAAGTGTCCCATGTCGGCGTAGAGCGCCTCGCACCCCGTCACCACCAGCACCACCGCCCCGAGGACCAGAAATCCCGCCAGGCCGTTCTGGGAGAAGAAGTCGAGGGCGTGGGCGGGATTGATGGCGCCGAGGACCGTGGGGGCCCGCAAGATGCCGCCGATGCCGAGCATGGCGATGCAGGCGAACCACAGCAGCATCACGGGTCCGAACAGGGCGCCGATTCCCGCGGTGCCCTTGCTCTGCAGGAGAAAGAGCCCGACCAGGACCGCGATGGTGATGGGGATGATGACGGGCTCGAAGACGGGCGTGGCGACGTTCAGGCCCTCGACGGCCGAGAGCACCGAGATGGCGGGGGTGATCATTCCGTCGCCGTAGAGGAGCGCCGCACCGAAGAGTCCCAGCCCCACGATGAACCACCGCCGCCGCTGCGGTTCGCCGTTGCGCGGCACCAGCAGGGCCATCAGCGCGAGGATCCCGCCTTCCCCCCGGTTGTCGGCCCGCAGGATGAACGCGACGTACTTGACCGACACGACGAGGATCAGCGCCCAGAACACCAGCGACAGAATCCCGACGACATTGTCGGGGGTCGGAGGTACGGCATGCGGGCCGAAAAAGCATTCGCGGAGAGCGTACAAGGGGCTCGTGCCGATGTCGCCGTAGACGACGCCGAGCGCCGTGAGAGAGAGCAGGGCGATGTAGCGCCGCGGGTGGGGCGCGGCAGCGAGAGACGGCTGAGACCCGGAAGCTGACATGGACGGGGGGGAAACCTAATCAACAGCAGCGGGGGCGGGCGCCCTTCCGGTCAAAGAACTCGCGGATATAGGCCTTTTCGTCGAGATGCGGCGGGTGCCCGGCCCGCCGGCAATGATCGAGGTACGCCTGATAGTCGGGGGCGCCCACGATCCGCCGCAGCGCCCAGAGCAACCGCTCAATCGCCCGCGGCATAGCTCGTGGCGACATACGGGACCTCGCTCACCGAGGCCTGCTTTTTCCGGGCCAGGACCAGGATCCATTCCTTGAGCGAGAGGGCGAGCAGGAGGAGCACCACGGCCGTGAACACGAACGTGGCGACCAGGTTCACGCGGTCGTTGAAGATGAGCCGGGCGGCATTGGGATCGAGCGAGCCGGCGAGCGAGGCCGCGTGCGCGATGAAGCCGAGCCGGGGATCCGCGGAGAACATTTTCTCGAATCCCGCGGTCATGGTCACGGCGACCAGCCAGGCGAGCGGAGCGAGGGTGACCCAGGCGAAGCGCGCGCGATTCATCTTGATGATGATCGTGGTGGCGACGGCGAGCGCGACGATGGCGAGCATCTGGTTCGCGATGCCGAAGAGGGGCCAGAGCGAGTTGATGCCGCCCAGGGGGTCGAGCACGCCCTGATAGAGGAAGTATCCCCAGCCGCCGACGATCAGGAGGCTCGAAAGGATCACCGACGGATACCAGCTGGTCTGGCCCATCCGGGGCCACGCATGTCCCAGGAGCTCCTGGAGCATGAAGCGGCCGACCCTGGTCCCGGCGTCGATGGTGGTGAGGATGAAGAGCGCCTCGAACATGATGGCGAAGTGGTACCAGAGCGCGGCGAGGGTCTGGCCCCCGAGCGCGTGCGTGACGCCTGAGAAGATCTGTGTCATCCCCACCGCGAGTGCGGGCGCTCCTCCCGCCCGGCCCACCAGGGTCTTTTCCCCCACTTCGGCGGCCAGCGCCGCCATCGAGTCGGGAGACACGACGAAGCCTGCCGCCTGGAGCACCGGTGCCGCCTGTTGGAGCGCGGCGGGGGTGGTGTTCATCGCGAAGTAGACCCCGGGGTGCAGGGTGCAGGCCGCGATGATCGCCATCACGCCGACGAACGACTCCATCAGCATTCCGCCGTAGCCGATCATCCGGGCGTCCGGTTCCCGCCGCAGCATCTTGGGCGTCGTCCCCGAGGCCACCAGCGCGTGGAACCCCGAGATGGCGCCGCAGGCGATGGTGATGAAGACGAACGGGAAGAACTTCCCGGCGAACACGGGGCCCTCGCCCAGCTTCGCGAACGGCGTCATGGCCGGCATGCGGAGGGGCGGCAGCAGGATGAGGATCGCGACGGCGAGCCCCAGAATGGTGGCGATCTTGAGGAAGGTGGAGAGATAATCGCGCGGGAGCAGCAGCATCCACACCGGCAGCACCGACGCGAAGAATCCGTAGCCGACGATCAGCGCCGTGAGCGCTAGTCCCGAGAACGTGAACGCTGCGGCGGGCCCGGCGTGCCGCGATATCCAACCGCCTCCCACCAGCGCCAGGAGCAAGAGCACGCCCCCCGCCAGCGACGCCTCTCCCACCTTGCCCGGGCGCCAGTTGCGCATCCACCAGCCCATGAGGAGGGCGATCGGGATGGTGCAGGCAATGGTGAAGAAGCCCCAGGGGCTGGCCTTCAGGGCGTTCACGACGATCAGGGCCAGCACCGCGATGAGGATGATCATGATGAAGAGCACGGCGAGCATCGCGGTCATGCCGGCCGCGGGCGAGATCTCTTCCTTGGCCATCTGGCCGAGGGATTTGCCGTCGCGGCGGAGGGAGCAGCAGAGGATGGTGAGATCCTGGACGGCACCACCCAGGACGACGCCGATCACGAGCCAGAGCGTTCCGGGCAGGAACCCGAACTGCGCGGCCAGGACCGGGCCGACGAGCGGGCCGGCGCCCGCGATGGCCGCGAAGTGATGACCGAACAGCACCCACTTTCCCGTGGGGACGAAGTCCCGGCCATTCTCGAGCCGTTCCGCGGGCGTGGCCCGCGTGGCATCGAGGGCAAAGACCCGGGTGACGATGAACTTCGAGTAGAACCGGTAGCCGACGGCGTAAGTACAGACGGCGGCGATGAGGAGCCAGGCGGCGCTGACGGTTTCGCCGCGGGACCAGGCGAGCGTGGCGAACGCGAGCCCGCCCAGAGCGGAGATGACGGCCCACATGACGATGGATGCGATGCGGCGCATGCCGCTAAGGTACGACTCGCCTTGCCGAGGTTCAAATCCCGCCGTAGGTTCGCCCGACTGTGGTGAATTACCCCTGGTCAACGAGCGGACGTCCGTCGGGAGCAGGGACAGTCCCAGGCATCCCGAAACCGCACGAACGTGACGAGCCCGCGCGCGCCGGCGACCGCTTCTCGGGCCGCGTCGCCATGGTCACGGGAGGCGCCACCGGCCTGGGCCGCGCGGTCTGTCTCGATCTCGCGCAGCGCGGCGCCGCCATCGCGTTCAACTATTTCGAATTGCCCGGACGCGACGTCGCGGCCCAGGCCCTCCTCACCGAGACCGCCATCAAGGGCCACGGGGTTCCGGTCTTCTCGTCACATTGCGACGTCCGCAACCGCGACGCCGTGGAAGTCTTCGTGCATCAGGCGGTGGAGCGGCTGGGTGGGATGCACATCCTGATCAACAATGCGGGTGTGACGCACGACGGGGCGCTGTGGCGGCTGACCCCGGAGGCCTGGCGGGAGGTCATGGACACCAACGTCACCGGCGCCTTCAACTGCATTCAGTCGGTGAGCAACCCGATGCGCGCGCAGCGCTACGGCAAGATCGTGAACGTCGCGAGCCACCAGGCCTTCCGGCCGGGGTTCGGCATCGCGAACTACACCGCGAGCAAGGCGGCGTTGATCGGGCTCACGAAGTCGGCGGCGGTGGACCTGGGGTCCTCCAACATCAACGTCAACGCCGTCGCGCCAGGCTTCGTCAAGACGGAACTCCTCGCCAAGCTCCCCCGAGAGGTGCTCGAGCGGGCCGAGCATGAGTCGGTACTCGGCAGGGTCGCGGATCCCGAGGACGTGGCGCACGTCATTACCTTCCTCTGCAGCGAAGCCGCGCGGCACATCACCGGCCAGACCATCGTTGTGGACGGGGGACTCACCCTGGCGTCGTGAGCTTCCGGGTCGCGATATTTGGGGGGTGAGTAATCTCTTGGCGCACAAATAC
>DATBBZ010000015.1:0-13747 GCA_036270745.1 Gemmatimonadales bacterium
GCGTTGCCAGGCCTGCCGCTCCTCTTCCCGCAACGTCCGGCTGACGTCGGCGAGCACCAGGAGCTGGTGGGGTTTGCCTTCCTGCCGGAATGATCCGCGGCGGACTTCCCACCGTCCCCGAGCCGCCGGGAAATCGAGCTCGAGCACCCGGGGGGCCTCTCCACGCAGGCACTCCGCGAGCCCCAGCTCTTCGGCGCGCTGCCCCAGGAGCCGGTCCGCGTCCTGGGCGAGCAGCCGAACGCCCGAGGCATTCACCAGCTGCAGGATGTCGTTCGCATCGAAGGTGAACACGGCGACGTCGATCTCGCTCATGACCCGCTCGAGCAACGCCGTCGCTTCGAGCGATCCGAGCCGGCGCTGCTTCAGCTCCTCGGTGAGGATGTTGAGCTCGAAGATCACGAGGCCGAGCGCGTCGTCCATGCCCTGGCGCCGAGCCCGAAGGGAATAGTCCCGTTCGCGGAGTGCGGCGAGCATGTTCGAGAGCGTCTGGAGGGGACGGATGACGCGCTCGCGGACAGCATAGGCAAAGGCCAGCCACGCGATGACAATGACGATGGACAGGGTCCATTGCGTGCGCGAGGCGTAATCGTCGGACCACAGGAGCCACAGCGCGACCGCGAGGGCGGGCGTGCCCCCAGCGAGCGCGAGGCGGGTGACTCGCTGCTCGTGCGTGGTCGCCATCAAAGCCCGTGGTGCTCTAGCCTGCGATACAACGCGCTCCGGGAGAGGCCCAAAGCCTTGGCGGCGGCCGTGACGTTCCCCTGAAACCGGGCCACGGCTTTCTGGATCAGCACCTTCTCCACTTCTTCGAGACTCAGCTCTTCCATCCGGGCGCCACTCGCCTCCGGTGCGCGGAGGGCCAGATCCCCAACTCGGACCTTGTCCCCCTCCGCGAGAAGCGCGGCTCGTTCGACCGCATGGGCCAGCTCGCGCACGTTGCCGGGCCACGTATACGCCATGAGCGCCTGCAGCGCCGCGGGCTCGAAGCCGGTGACGCGCTTCCGGTACCGGAGCGCGTGAATTTTGAGAAAATAGGTGGCCAGGGCGGGAATGTCTTCGCGACGGTCCCGGAGGGGCGGCAGCTTGATTTCGATGGTGTTGATCCGGAAAAGCAGATCTTCGCGGAAGCGTCCCGCGGCCACCTCGGCGTGCAGATCGGCGTTGGTCGCGCAGAGGACCCGGACATCCACCCGCCGAGTCTTGGAAGACCCGACGCGCTCGAGCTCCCCGGTTTGCAGGACGCGGAGGAGCTTGGCCTGCTGGGCGAGCGACAGGTTCGCCACTTCGTCGAGGAACAGGGTGCCGCCGTCCGCGAGCTCGAAGCGGCCGATGCGGTCGGCCTTGGCGTCCGTAAACGCCCCCTTGGTGTGGCCGAACATCTCGCTCTCGAACACGCCGTCCGCCAGGCCGCCCAGGTTCACGGTGATCATGGGACGCGACGCCCGGCTCGATGCCGCATGGAGCCAGCGCGCGACCACTTCTTTTCCGGTGCCGTGCTCGCCGAGGATCAGGGCGTTGGCGTCGGCGGGGCCGACGCGCTGCATGAGCTTGAGGACCGGCTGCATGGCGGGCGAGCTGGCGATCAGCTCGGGTGCGCCGTCCCGTCGGAGCGTGAGGTTCTCGCTCTCCAGGCGCTGGCCTTTGCGCAGAGCGGCCCCGAGGGCGATCTGGGTGCGGAGCTGATGGAGGAGGCGGTTGTTGTCCCAGGGCTTTTCGATGTAGTCCCGGGCGCCGCGGCGCATGGCCTCGACCGCGCCCTCGATGCTGCCCCACGCGGTCATCACGAGGACCGGGAGGGTGGAGTCGAGGGTTTGGATGCGGGAGAGGAGGTCGAGCCCTTCGATCCCACCGGTCGTGTCCATGGTGTAGTTCATGTCCATGAGCACGGCGTCGAAGTCCCGGGATTCGATGGCCGTCAGGACCCCGCCTGGGGACGTGACGGTTTCCACCTGATAGCCCTCGCCTCGGAGGAGCAGACGGAGGGTATCCAGGATCCCGGTATCGTCGTCCGCAACCAGCAGCCGATGGCCTGAAGAACTCATGACTGGAAGTTGCCAGTGGTCAGTGGCCGGTGGCCAGTGGGCTCTGTTCCCAGGCTGAAGCCTGGGCCCGGCACTGCACTGCGCTTAAAGCGCCCCCGCAGTTCGGGCCCACCCTTGAGGGTGGGAACGGACTGGCGCGTGAGTCTCAGCTGACTCGTCCTGACCCCTATTCAGTACGCAGCGCCACAATCGGATCCACCCCGGCCGCGCGGCGCGCCGGGACGTAGCTCGCCGCCAACGCCACCAGGGCGAATACCGCGACGACGCCCAGGTACGCGACCGGATCGAGCGTGCCCACCCCGTAGAGCTGGCTCCGCAGAACCCGGGAGAGCATGGCGGCCACTACGAGGCCGACGCCAAGACCGGCCGCCGTGAGCCCCAGCCCGTCCCGGATCACCAACCCCAGCACCGAGCTCCGCTCGGCGCCCAACGCCATCCGGACGCCGATCTCCTGGGTCCGCTGGGACACCGAATAGGCGATCACACCATAGAGCCCGAGCCCCGCGAGCAGCATCGCCGCCGTGGCGAAGCCCGCCAGGAGCTCGAGGGCGAACCGGCGCTGATCGAGGGACGCGGAAAGCAAGTCGTCCATGGTGCGCGGCGCGTAGAATGCGAACTGTGGATCGATGGCCGCCAACTCATGCTTGATGGACGGAAGCAGAAGATGGGGATCCCCGTTCGTACGGACGACGAGCGTGATGAGCGGCTCCGCCCCCTGCTGGTAGGGGTAGCTCACCTCCGCCTTGGCGGCGACGTCGAGTGCCTCACCGTGAGTGTCGCCAATGACGCCGACGATGGTCTTGGCCGTGGTGTCCCCATTCATCAGCCGGAGCTTCCGGCCGACGGGATTCTCACCCGGATAGAACTGATGCGCCGCGCTCTGGTTGATCACGACCACCTGGGGCGCGCCCGCGCTGTCGCCCGTGGTGAAGCCACGTCCCGACACCACGGGAATCTTGAGGGCGTCGAAGTACCCACCGGCGATGATGCGGTACCCGACCTCGGGCATTTCGCCCATGCTCTTCGCGGGGTGATCGATGATGTCCACCGAGGTGTTGTCGCCGATGTTGGAGAGGGGCAGCGTGTTGATGGCTCCGGCCTGGATCACTCCCGGAAGGCCCCCGATTCGGTCTACCACCGCGTGTTCATAAGCGGCCCAGCTCTGCGGCGTGGGATACCGGGCCGGGGGGATGAGTGAGAACATCGTGAGCACGCCTTTTCCATCGAACCCGGGATTCACCGCAGCGAGGCGGGCGAAGCTGCGCAGCAAAAGGCCGGCGCCCGTGAGGAGGACGATCGACAGGGCTACCTCACCGATCACGATGCCGGCGCGCAGCCGGCGGCGCTCCCGGGTCCACGCGTGACGGCCTCCCTCCCGCAGGGCCAGGTTGGTGCGCGAGTCGCGCCGGAGAACTGGCCACAGTCCGAACAGCAAGCCACTCGCGAGCGACGTGACGAGGGTGAAGACCAGGACCCGGCCGTCGAGCGCGACGTCGGCCAGCCGGGGCAGGGTCGCCGGAGCGAAGGAGCGGAGTGCCTGCACACCCCAGGTCGCGAGCACCACTCCCAGTGCGCCGCCCAGGAGCGAAAGCAGGAGGCTTTCCGTAAGAAGCTGACGGGCCAGCCGGGCGGACGAGGCCCCCATCGCCGTACGCACGGCGATTTCTCGCTCGCGGCCGGCGGCGCGGGCGAGCAGGAGTCCACCGACATTGGCACAAGCGATCAGCAGGACGAAGCCGACGGCCCCGAGGAGAATCACGAGCGGACGTGAAGCGTCTCCGACCACCTGGTCCTTGAGGGCCTGCGGAACCATCTGGAGGTTCGCGTCGGTGTTGGGGTACGCCGCGGTCTGGTGTTTCGCGAACGCCGCCAGCTCGCTCGCGGCTTGTGGTATCGTGACGCCGGGCGCCAAGCGGCCGATCACCCAGTAGTTGTCGTTGCTGCGGTCATGCTGTCCCTGCGGTTCGGTCCCGAGGGGCAGGTAGATGTCGGGCTCGCGTGAGGGCAGGGGTGTGTTTGCCGGTACGAGCTCGGGGTAGCGGAAGCCCTCCGGCAGAACGCCGACCACGGTGGCGGGCTTTCCGTCCACGTCGATACTGGTCCCCACGATCGAACGATCGGAGCCGTACCGTCTCTTCCAGAGGCTGTGGGAGAGCAAGGCTTCACGGACCAGGCCGGCGTCCGCGCCGGGCGAGAGCACCGCGCCCAGCATGGGGTGAACGCGGAGTGCCGTGAAGACGCTGTCCCCGGCGAAGACGCCGAGCACTGCCTCCGGGTCCCCGGACCCCGAGAGGTTGAAGAGCCAGTACCGGAAGGCGCCGAGCTGGGCGAAGGAGTGGCTCGAGGCGCGCAGATCCTCGAAGTCAGGGAAGGAGTATTGCGTGCGGGCGCCGATCCTTGACGGGCCGCCAGCGGTCACACTCACCAAGCGGTCCGCCTGCTGGTAGGCGAGCGGCTCGAGGATCACGCCGTTCACCACGCTGAACATGGTCGTGATGGCGCCGATGCCGAGGCCCAGGGTCAGGACGGCGACAATCGTGAATCCCGGTGACTTGAACAGGGTGCGGGCGGCGTAGCGAAGGTCCTGAAGCAGCGTCTCCATTTGGGACTCCCCGTTTGTTGGGGAGGGGGAAGTGGGAAGCGGGAAGCGTGTCGCAACGGAGGCGACGCTTCCCACTTCCCGCTTCCCTCTTCCCCAGTTACTCCGCCCGCAACGCGATCATCGGATCCACCCGCGTCGCCCGGCGGGCGGGCCACCAGGTTGCGGCGAGTGCGACCGCGGCGAGCAGGCCCGCGGTGGATCCGAACGTCACAGCATCGGACGACGACACCTCGAACAACAGCGACTTGAGCACCCAGGTCACGCCGAAGGCCGCCCCGATACCGAGGACGACGCCGATCGCGACCCGGCTGAGATTCTCCCGTACCAGGAGCCCCACCACCTGACCCGGCTGGGCTCCGAGCGCCAACCGGATCCCCAGCTCGCGCGTCCGCTGGGTGACGGCGTAGGACGTCACGCCGTAGATGCCCACCATCGAGAGGGCGACCGCGAGCAGGGCGAAGAGGGTGAGGAGGGACGTATTGAAGCGCCGGGCCGCCGTGAGCCGGTCTCCCATCTCGGAGAGGCTGGCGATCTCACCGATCGGTTGCTCGGGATCGGCCTGGTGCACGGCATCGCGGATGGCGCTCGCCATCTGCAAGGGCTTGCCGTTGCTGGCTCGGAAAACCACCCACATCTGATCGAGCGATTTCTCCTGTGCCGCGGGCGTATAGATCTCGGGACGCGGCGTGGCGTCCAAAGCCGCCGAGCGGATGTCGTCGATGGCGCCCACGACGGTGAGGACGGTAATCCCGCGTGGTCCTCCGGGGCGTCCGAGCGTGATCTGCTTTCCGATGGGATCTTGGTCGGGCCACAGCGCCTTCACCGTGGCGCGGTTCACGATCGCCACCGCCGGCGCCCCGGCCCGGTCATCCGCCGTGAACGCCCGTCCCCGCCGAATCGGAATCCGGAACGCTGAGAAGTAGTCGGGAGAGACGACGTACGACCCGAGGACCATAAAGGGATCCGGATAGTCCGGCTTGATGGTGCGGGGATCGAACGCGAGCATGCGGAACGAGCCGGACCACGGCAGCGTGCCGGCGATGCTTGCCGACTGAATCCCCGGGCGTGAGGAGAGGGACGTGAGCATCTGGTCGAAGAATTGCGCCTGGGCGGGGCCCGAGGCGTACCGGGTGGGCGTGAGGCGCACGCGCGCCGCGAGCAGATCGCTGGTGGCGAAGCCCGGATTCACGTTGCTGAGACGGATGAAGCTCTTCACGAGGAGTCCGGCGCCCACCAGGAGCACCAGCGCCACCGTGATTTCCGCGATCACCAACCCACCCTGCAGGCGGCGGCGCCGGGAGCCGGTGGTGCCGGCGGAATCCTCCCGCAGGGTTTCTTCGATCTGCGGTGCCGAGGCACGCCAGGCCGGGATCAGGCCAAAGACCAGTCCCGTGATCAGGGCGAGGCCGAAGGTGAACGCCAGGATCCGCCAATCCACGTTGATCCCGGCGCCGCCGGGGAGGGCTCGCGGCCAGATCGACACCAGCGCGCGGATGCCCCAGAGCGCCAGAAGGGATCCGACGACGGCGGCGGAGAGCGAGAGCAGGACGCTTTCCGTGAGCAGCTGGCGAACCAGACGGCCCCGCGCCGCGCCGAGGGCCTGACGGAGCGCCATCTCGCGGCGGCGCGCCGTGGCCCGCGCCAGCAGGAGATTCGCCGCATTGACGCAGGCGATCAGCAGGACCAGCGCCACCGCGCCGAAGAGAATGAAGAGGGGTCGGCGGGTGTCACCGATCGCCACGTCATGGAGCGGCGTGGCCGCGAACGTGTTGGTGAGGAGGGCGGCCCGCTGGCCGCCATTCGGCGCTCCCGGAGGCGTGCCGGGGCCGTTGATCGAAATCCCGATCATCTGGCGCCGGCCGCCGCCACCCTGGCCTGAAGGGTTCGCGGAATCGGCCGCGTTGATCCGGGCGCTCAGGACATCGAGGGCGGCGACGGCCTGGGCGAACGTCGCTTTCGGACCCAGCCGCCCCACGGCCGTGAAGAAATGATAGTCACGGTTCGTCTCGGCGCCCGGGTTCTGCTCCAGCGCATCCCCGACCGGCGTCCACACGCGAATGTTGTCCTGGGGATACTGAAACCCGGCCGGCATCACGCCCACCACCGTGTAGCTCTTGCCGTCCAGCGCGATGGGCTTGCCGACGATCTTCGGATCGGATCCGAAGCTGGTCACCCACAACCCGTAGGAGATCAGGGCGACGGGAGCTCGCTCGTCGCTCGCCGAGAACAGGCGGCCGACTTGCGGTGTGACGCCGAGCACCGGGAACAGATCGGCCGAAACCGACGCCGCCTCGACCTCGAGCGGATCTCCGGCGCCGGTAAGGTTGTAGCGCTGGGAGGTGGAACCGCCGACTCCCGAGAACACGGTGGTCAGCCCGCGCAGGTCGACCAGGTCGGGATACGAGATGCCGAACTTGGCGTTCGCGATCCCACCTGAGGTATTGATCTGGACCAACCGGTCCCCGTCCGGGAAGGGCAGGGGCCTCAGCAGGACCGTGTCGATGGCGCTGAAGATCGCGGTGTTGGCGCCGATGCCGATCGCCAGCGTGAGAATGGCGACCGCGGCAAACCCCGGGGCCTTGGCGAGGGTCCGCACGGCATAGCGCAAATCCTGTATCAGCGTGTCCATCGAGAGTCCTGGTTCGGGTTGCTGAATAGATGCCCAGCACCCGTCAAAGGTCGTGCCCTTACTCCGACCGCAACGTCACGATCGGATCGACCCGCGTCGCTCGCTGAGCGGGCAGGTACATGGCGAACAGGGCGATGCACACAAACAGGATCGAGACGCCCGCGAAGGTCCCGGGATCGGCCGGCGTCACTCCATAGAGGAGCGAGCCGAGCGCGCGCGCACCCAGGACCGCGCCGATCCCTCCCACGACGATCCCCAGGAGTGTCGGCCGCAGGCCGCCCGTGAGCACCAACCGGACCACATCGAGGCCTCTCGCGCCCAACGCCATCCGGACCCCGATCTCGCGCACCCGCTGAGCCACCGTGTACGTCAGCACCCCGTAGATCCCTACTGCGGACAGCACCACCGCGAGGGCAGCGAACACGGCGAGCAGAATCATCGGGTAGCGGCGGTCGGACATCGACGCCGCTACCAGCGAGGACATGGTGGCCACGCCCGTGACGGGAAGCGCAGGATCCAGCTGATGCACCGACGTCGTGATCCCCTTCGTCAGGGGCTCCGGATCGCCGGCATGACGGGCCACCAGGGTCATGGCGCCGGTAGGACTCTGGGTCAGAGGATAGTAGATCGCGGGCCTGAGGTCAGAATCCAGGGTCCGCCCATGGACGTCACCGACCACACCCACGATTTCGGGTTGGGCCTTGGGATCGGTCCAGCTGACCTGGAGGTGCTGGCCGATCGGGTCGGCGCCCGGCCAGAACCGCTTCGCCATCGTCTGATTGATCACCACCACGGGAGGCGCGCCCGGACCATCGGACGGCCGGGGCAAGCGTCCGCGGAGCAACGGAATCCGCATGGCCTCGAAGTATCCGGAGTCTGCGGAGCGGATGTCCGCTCCGGGTGTTTGTCCCGGGGCGGGGGCGGGGCGGCCGACCACGGTGAACGTCGTGGCGGCGTTGGGCCCGATGAGCGGCGGGAAGTTGACGACGCCCGCGCCTTCGACTCCCGGCATGGCGCGAACCCGTCGCACCAGCTCCCGGTAGAACCCTTCCTGCTGCGGTCCCGTTGGATAGGTGCCGTCCGGTAGAACGAGCGACACGCCCACCACGTTCGCCGGATCGAATCCCGGGTTGATGGACGAGAGATTCGCGAGCGACCGGACGAGTAACCCGGCCCCGATGAGGAGCACGAACGCGAAGGCGACTTGCGCGACCACGAGTCCATTCCGCATGCGCGCGGCCGCGGCCCCAGAGGTGGTCCGGCCACTCTCCCCACGCAGGGCGGACTCGATGTCACCGCGATCCCGGAGGGCGGCGAAGAGTCCGAAGGCCAGGCCCACGGTGAGCGACACGAATGCGGTCACCAGAAAGACCGTCCCGTCGACGGAGATCTCCGCCAGGCGCGGCACGCCCCCCGGCGCCGCCGCGACTAGTAGATCGAGACCCCAGCTCGCGAGCAGGAGACCGGCTGCCCCGCCCAGGCCGCTCAGGACGACGCTCTCGATCACCCACTGCCGCACCAGGCGGCCTTTCGAGGCGCCAAGGGCGGCTCGGACCGCGAGCTCGCGCTCCCGCCGAGCCGCACGCGCGAGGAGGAGGTTGCCGACGTTGGCACAGGCGATCAGGAGAACCATCGACACCGCGCCGAACAGGATCCAGAGCACGCGCCGCGAGTCGCCGACCACCTGATCGGTGAGGCTGACGACGTGAGTGCCCCATCCCGTATTGAAGGCGGGGTACTGCTGGGCGAGTCCAGCGGAGATCCCGCTCAGCTCGGACTGTGCTTGTGCCACCGTAGCCCCGGGCTTGAGACGCCCCACCACCATGAGGTACCGGCCGGAATGCGCGTGGTCGCCGGGATCGAGTCGCAGCGGCTCCCAGAACTCTTCGGCCCCCCAAGGCATGGGGCGGAACGAGGCCGGCATGACGCCGACGACCTGCACGGTTGCCCCGGCGACCGGTACCGAGCGGCCGACGATCTGCGGATCGGCACCGAAGCGGCGGCGCCAGAGACCGTCGGAGATCAGTACCACGGGCGCGGTGCCGGGGAGGCCGTCGGCGGCTGTGAACACCCGCCCGCGCTCGGGAATCGCTCCCAGGACGTCGAAGAAACTCTCGGTGACCTTGCGGCCCTGAACCGACTCCGGGGCGTCACCCGTAAACGTCAGCTGCGACCAGCCGAAGGCGGCCAGGTCGGTGAAGTTGCCGGCCCGTTCCTTCCAGTCGAGGTAGTTGCGCGGGTTTACGACGTTGAACGGGACCCCATGCTGGGTGTTTTGCTCCCAGACAATGGCCAGCCGATCCGGTTTCTGATAACCCAGCGGCTTGAGGAGGACCGCGTTCACCACGCCGAAGACTGCAGTGTTCGCGCCAATGCCCAGGGCCAGCGTGAGCACCACCGCCGCGGTGAAGCCGGGGTGGGTGCGCAGCTGTCGGAGCGCGTAGCGGACATCCTGAATCAGCGTCTCCATCTACTCAGCCCTCAGAGCTGTCATGGGATCCACTCTGGCAGCGCGACGGGCAGGGAGCCCGCTCGCCAGTACGACGCCGAACAGCACGACTGCAGCCCCGACCACGAAAGACATAGCGTCGGTGGCCGTCAGCCCGAAGAGGAACCCCGCCAGGACCCTCGATAGGGCGGCACTCACGAGCACTCCGACGGCAATCCCCACCAATGACCGCTTGACACCCTCACCGACGAAGAGGCGCAGGACGTCCGTCGCGCGAGCGCCGAGGGACATGCGGATGCCGATTTCACGGGTCCGGAGCGCCACGCCATGGGCCGTCACGCCGTACACACCGACGAGCGTGAGGACCAGAGCCAGCAGACCGAATACGGCGAGTGCCGCGGCCGCCGCGCGCTGCTTGTCGGCACCGCCGCGGATCGAGGCTTCGAAGGTCGTCGGCTCGTAGAGGGGCAGGTCGGGGTCCAAGTCCTGCGCGGTCCGGCGCACCGCGGCGACCAGCGTCGCGGGGTCCGCTTCGGTCCGCACGACTAGGAACAGCGATCCGGCGGTCCGCTGCGCGAGTGGTACGTACGCCTGCCCCATCGGGCTCTCGACCAGGTTGGCGTACTTCCCGGTACTGGTGACTCCGACGACCTGCCGGAGCTCACCACCCGCGAGCTTGACCTGTTTTCCCAGAGGCGACTCGCCGGGCCAGAGCTGATTCGCGAGCCGCTCGTTGATCACGATGACCGGCGCGGAGGCGGCATCGTCTCGGTCGGTGAACCCATGTCCCGCCACCAGCGGTACGCCCAGCGTGGAGAAGAAATCGGGAGAAACGCTCGACACGAATGCCGACACGCCGTCCTCTTCCCCATGGCCCTGGGCGATGAGCGCACTGCCTTCGAAGTGACGCCCGAAGGGAACCGCGGTCGCGAGCGCCGTGGCGCGGACACCCGGCACCGCTGCGACGGTCCGGAGCACGTCCCTACGGAAAACCGACTGCCTGGCGGCGTCGTACCGCTGACGCTCGAGATCGAATGACAGATAGAGGCCGTGCCGGGCGGTGAATCCGGGATCGGAGTTCACCGCTTTGGTGAGGCTCCTGGTGAACAGCCCCGCGGTCACGATCAGCACCAGCGCCACCGACACCTGCGCGACCACCAGCACGTCGCGCAAGCGGTGACGCTCCCGCCCGACGCCGATACTCACCGTCTCACTCTTCAAGGCGGGTGTCAGCTCCGGGCTCGTGGCCGAAAACGCCGGGGCCAATCCGAAGAAAACGCCTGCCACGAACGCCACCGCGGAGGTGGCAATCAGCACGGGCACGTCGGGCGTGAAGGCCGCGACTATCCCCGCCGGAATGTCGCCCATACGGGCAATCGCAGAGGTCAAGAGGACCGAGAGCAGGACGCCGACGCCCGCGGCCGCGAGGGACAGGATCACGCTCTCCGTCAGCAGCTGTCGAACCAGGCGTGCGCGGGAAGCGCCAAGGGCCCGGCGCACCGCCAGCTCTTTGCGTCGGGCGAGGGACCGCGAAAGCAGGATATTCGCCGCGTTGGCGCAGGCGACGACCAAAACCAGCAGCGGCACCAGCATCAGGAGGGACAGGACCGGCAGCGCCTCGCTGCGGTTCGAGGGATCGACTCCTCCCTCGAGCGGCGCGGCGTTGAGCGAGGACGCATCCTGCGGGTCTGTCGACGCCGGGCGCAGGGAAGACCCGATCGCCGCCAGCTCCGCGTTGGCACTGGCGAGCGTCGCGCCGGGCGCGAGCCGCGCGGCGGTGCGGATCCAGCCACTCGAGTTGCGGTCCGTGAACAGCCCACGCGCGTCCGGAGTCGCCTCCGCCTCTACCAGGGCGCCCAGCGGCAGCCACACGGCGAGGGGCGCGTCGTCATTGATCTCGATGCCCTCGAAATCCGGAGGCGCCACCCCCACGATGGTGAATGGCAGCCCGTTGATCGTGACCGGCTTCCCGAGGATGCCGGGATCGGCGCCGAACCGCCGGTGCCAGAAACCATCGGAGAGCACCGCGACGCGGTGCGAACCGTCGGGGTCGTCTTCCTCAGGCCGGAACGCCCGGCCCAGCGAGGGTTCCCGCCCCAGGAGGGTGAAGTAGTTCGCGCTGATCACATCGCCTCGGATCCGTTCCGGTACGCCGCCCCCAAGGGAAAGCCAGGAGTGGGAGTAAGCGAGCACGCCGGAGACCTGCTTGGCACGGGCACGAACGTCGAAATAATCCGGAAGCGAAAGCCCGCGCGGCCGCCGGGAGGAACCATGGGTGGCCGAGACCCAGACCAGGCGGTCGGGCTGGGCCGCCGGCGGCCGCCGGAAGAGCACGGCGTTGAGGACGCTGAACATGGCGGTGTTGGCGCCGATGCCCAGGGCGAGCGTAAGGACCACCGCCGCGGTGAACCCGGGACGGGCGCGCAGCTGGCGCACCCCGAATCGGATGTCCTGCCCGATCGCGTCCATCACTCCGCCCTCAACGCCACGACGGCGTCGCGCAGGTCCTGCAGCAACGTTTCCATGGCCAGCTCCTATTTCGCGATCCAGCCGTCCTTCAGATAGACGATGCGATTGCCGAACGCCGCGTTGGTCTCCGAGTGCGTCACCTGGACGATGGTGGTGCCCCCGGCGTTGAGCTGCTTGAACAGCTCCATGATCTCCCGCCCCTGTTCGGAGTGGAGATTGCCGGTAGGCTCGTCCGCGAGGAGCAGCTGCGGCTTGTGAATCACGGCGCGCGCGACGGCGACGAGCTGCTGCTGGCCGCCCGAGAGCTGCCGCGGGTACAGGTCCTTCTTGGCCACCATCCCGAACCGGTCGAGAGTGTCGGCCACGATCGCCTGCCGCTCGGACTTCCTGATGTCCCGGTACGACAGGGGGATGTCGAGGTTTTCGGCGACGGTCAGATCGTCCAGCAGGTGGTACTGCTGAAAGACGAATCCGACGTACTTCTTGTGGAGGGCGACGCGGTCCTTCGGCTTCATTTTGTGGACGATCTGATCGAAGAGCATATACTCTCCGGTCCACGCGCCGTCGAGCATGCCGAGGATGGCGAGGAGGGTCGATTTCCCGGCACCCGAGGGACCCATGATGGTCACGAACTCGCCGCCGTGAAAGTCCATGGTGATCTGCCGCAGCACGAACGACTGGCCACCCGCCACCGGATAGCTCTTTTCGATGTTACGCAGCTGGATCATTCATACCTCAAGGCGACCATCGGATCGACGCGAGTGGCGCGGAGCGCGGGGATGTAACTTGCGATCGTCGCGACCAGCACGAGGACCACCGTCACCACCCCGAGCACCACGGGGTCGTGGGGGGAGACGCCGTACAGGAGTGCGCCGAGCGCCTTCCCGGCGATCAGCGAGCCGACGATCCCGATGGCGAGGCCAATGGCCGTCACCTTGAGTCCCTGATTCACGACGAGCGTGAGGAGGTCACGGCGCGCGGCGCCGAGGGCCACGCGAATTCCCAGCTCTGAGGTGCGCTGAGAGACCATGTAGCTCAGCACGCCGTAGAGGCCGATGGCGGAGAGGAGGAGTCCCAACCCGCCGAAGAGACTGAACAGCGAGGACCCCAGGCGCCATGGTCTCATCTGACTGGCGTAGGTCTTGGGCATGGGATCGACAGTCGGGAACGGTAGGGTGGGGTCAGTGGCTTGAATCGCGCGGCGCACGTCCGCCTCGTAATGGTCCGAGGGTCCTGCGGTGCGCACGAGGAGCGAGCTGGGCCCGCCTGAGAAGAGTGAGTCCGATTGCGCGAACGGGATGTAGTACTGAAGAGTCGTGAATTCCTTCAGATTGTTGGTCCGGACGTCCTCAGCCACTCCGATCACCTGGGTGCAGACGGACTTCTTCGAATCGCCGATGAGGAGGCATTTCCCTAGCGGGCTCTCACCCGGCCAGACCAGGCGTGCCATTCCTTCGCTGACGACCACTACGCGCGTGGCGCCCCAGTTGTCGGCGTCCGTGAATCCGCGGCCCTGCCGAATGGCCATCCCCATGGTGCGGAAGTAGTCGGGGGTG
>DATBBZ010000016.1:0-7697 GCA_036270745.1 Gemmatimonadales bacterium
CAGTTGTGGAGCGCGCGGCTGGACGGGTCCCGGCTCACCAACCTCAGTCCCGAGACCGGCGACCACGATGTGACCCTCTCGCCCGACGGGAAGTATTTCGTCGACGTGTATTCCCAGCCCGACGTGCCCCCGGTATCGGTCCTCCGCGACAACGCCGGCCAGATCCAAGTCCCGCTCGAGAAGGCCGACATCTCGAAACTCCTGGCCACGGGGTGGAAGCCCCCGATGGTGATTTCCGTGAAGGCCCGGGACGGCAAGACCGACCTGTACGGCCTGCTGTTCCGTCCCACGGGTTTGGATACGACCCGGAAGTACCCGATCGTGAACAACATCTATCCCGGGCCGCAGATCGGGAGCGTCGGGGGCTGGGGCTTCAATGCGGGCCGCGGCGACGCGCAGGGCATGGCAGAGCTGGGGTTCGTGGTGGTGCAGATCAATTCGATGGGCACGCCCCTGCGCTCCAAGTCCTTCCATGACGCGTACTACGGCGACATGGGGGACAACGGCCTGCCCGATCAGATCGCCGGCGAGAAGGAGCTGGCGCGGCGGTACGCCTGGATCGATCTGGATCGCGCGGGGATCTGGGGGCACTCGGGTGGCGGATTCGCTTCGACCGATGGCCTGCTCCGGTACCCCGACTTCTTCAAGGTCTCGGTATCGGAAGCGGGCAATCACGACAACCGCGAATACGAGGACGACTGGGGCGAGCGGTACCAGGGGCTCGAAACCTGGAGCGGCGGCAAGTCGAACTACGACGATCAGGCCAATCAGAACCTGGCCAAGAACCTGAAGGGCAAGCTTCTCATCGCCTACGGGACCACGGACAACAACGTGCCCCCGTACAACTCACTCAACCTGATCAACGCGCTGATCGACGCCAACAAGGACTTCGACGAGCTCTCCCTGCCCAACCGCCGGCACGGGTTCGGCAACGAGCCGTACATGATCCGTCGTCGCTGGGACTATTTCGTGAAGAACTTGCTGGGGGCTAATCCGCCGGCCGAGTACCAGATGCACCCTCCGGCGGCGCCCGGCTTCCGGCGAGCCGTGGCCGGTGGCGCGGAGGGTCAGGAACAGGAGTAGGTCCCCGTTCTCGGGAGCCCCGGGCTGACGCCCGGGGCTACACCCCGTTCGCCATCGCGGCAAGCTTCAGCACGGTATTCCAGTTTCTCGCGGTGCACCGGGTCGCTAGCGTCCGGTCGATGAGCGTCGACGTGAATTTCGACTCCCCCTGGCCATCCGGATAATAGGCGTAGGCTTCACGGCCCCAGGCCTCGACGGACTCCCGCCCCGGAATCTTCTTCTGCAGATCCTTCACCGCGGCGGTCGTGACCTTCTCCTTCAAGCACAGCAACACCAGGCGCCCGGGATCGACCTTCGCTTCTCTCGGAAAGGGATTCGCCTTGATGATGGCGTCCCACTCCTTGGGCGAGCGGACGAAGAACTCGAGCTCGCGGCCCAGGTGCTTCTTCATCCCCTGCTCGAGCCGGTGCTCCATCTCCGCAGGCGACTCCGGACTCTCCACCACCAGATTCCCGCTCTGCATGAGGGTCCGGGGATTCTTGAAGCGCAATTTCTCGCAGGTAGCCCGCAGGTCGGCCATCGCGAGCATGGTTTTCCCGCCGAGATTGATCCCGCGGATCAGTGCGATGTGGATCAACGGTCGTATCTCAACCGGCGACGCGGATCGATGGCGGAGCGCAGGATCAGCGCATCACGCAACAGGTCGTTGACCATGGCTCAATATGCTGTCGCCGTGAGAGAACCCTCAGTAGCTGTAACTCACGGTGCCGCCCTGACTCGCAAGCGTAAAAATGAACTGGTGCCATTGACGGACCCAGAAATCATCCATGACGCGGCTCCTCGTAGAGGCCGAACTCGTTGCCGACGGGATCGGTGAAGGCCGCGAATGCCCCCATGCCGGGCCCGATCTCGGTCCGCGGCGTCAACACTCGGCCCCCGGCCGCCTGAATCTGCTTCAGCGTGTCGGCAATCGCGTCGACCATGATGTAGACGCGCGTTCGCTCCTCGGGTGTGCGGTCCGCCTCCTTCACCCAGGTGCCGCTCACGCCCCCCGTGTCGTCGAACGCAAGGTTGCCGTCGCCACGGGGGCGCGTGGTCCACCCGAAGATGCGGGAATAGAACTCGGCGGAAGAGTCCGCGGTCTTCGCGGGAATTTCGAGATAGCAGATCTTGCCGTGCGGCATTAGCCCTCCAGAATCTCATCCCGTGCGCTTGGAGACGCTCCACTTGAAGCCATCAGGATCGACAACCCGGAACGCCCGGGCACCCCAGGGCATGTCCTTCGGCTCCATGGCGAAGATCCCACCGCCCTCGCGATACCGTTTGGCGATGTCGTCGATGTTCTGTTGCGTGTTGATGGAGAACGAGAGGCCCTCGCCCTTCACCCGGGTCCACCCCTTGGCCCCGTCGTCCTTGTTGAGGAGGAGATGCACGTCCCCCGCACCGACGCCGATGGTGCGCAGCTGGCCGTCGCGCTCCATCCGGCGCTCCTCCTTGAAACCCATAAGCTCCACATACCAGTGGGCACTCTTCTCGAGATCCTTGACGGTGAGGGAAATTCCCACCGACTGTCCAAGCAGTCCTTCAACCGCTGACGTCATATGGCTCCTGCGAAATGAAAAGGAAGGCTGACCGATGAAACGATCGGGGCGGCGGGATTCGAACCCGCGGCCCCCTGGTCCCAAAGCAACAAATGAATCTATCGAGTCACGACACAATGCAGTACTCACGCGATGTTCTGGGCATCGGACAACAGGACGCACAACATGACACCACCTGTTCACCATACACGAGGTGGGTCAGGCGCAGCTAGTCCCCCGGACTCCCGTGTGCATCCAACCATCGCAGCAGGTCGCCCACACTGCCGGTTGCGAGGGCGACACTCGTGTCCGCCGCACCGTAGTAAAGGTTGATCGCGTCACCGTCGGCGCCGATGGTGTAGCCGCACGGGAATGCCACGTGACCCACGTCGCCGACGCACTCGTACGGCGCCTCGGGACCGAAAATCCATTCATCCCCACGAAGGAGGCACCGATCGGGGTTCACCTGGTCGAAGAGCGCCAGGCCGAGTCGGTAGAGCGCGCCAGATGCGGTATGGCGCACACCATGATAGATCATCAACCATCCGCGCGTCGTCTCGATCAGCGGCGGCGACAGTCCGATCTTGTTCGCGTCCCACCAGGCGCCTTTGCGCGCCTGCAGGACGGGTTTGTGGTTCCCCCAATTCCGGAGATCGGGCGAAAATGACATCCAGATGTGGGCACCCGTCACAGCCATGGGCCGGTGCAGGAGGGCGAAGCTTCCGTCCACGCGCAGAGGCAACAACGCGGCGTCCTTGTCTTCAGGTTGCATCACGAGGCCTAGACGCTCGAAGGTCCGAAAGTCCTCGGTGAGTGCCAGCGCGACCCCCGGGCCACTCTTGCTGAAGGCCGTGTACGCCACCGCGTACCGGCCCAGCTCCGGCATGAACGTGATGCGTGGGTCCTCGATTCCCCAGAGCTCCTCCGGGTGACGCTCAGGATCGGGAGCCAGGGTCGGCACGTCGTCGATCTGCCATCCGTCCACCCCATTGATCGAACGCGCCGCGCAGAGGTGGGAGAGGCCTCGGCGATCTTCGACCCGGCAGAGCAGGAGTGTCGTGCCGTCCGGCAGTCGCGTGGCACCCGGGTTGAACACCGTGTGCACGGGATAGGGCCAGTCTGCCGCAGTCAGAATCGGGTTGTGTTCGCACCGATGGAGCAGGGTCGGAAATCTGGGCGCTTTAGTCATTGCTCCACATGTGCCGGGGTGAGATTCGTCGCGACGGCGAGTTGGGCGGCGCGCATGCCGAGGAGCGCCTGCAGGAAGGAGATGGTCGATTCTGCGCCCTGGTTGTCGTTCGCTCGATCGGCGTGCAAGCCATCACGGCATCCGCCCGTAACCGGGTCATAGAGCGGCACGCAGAGGTCGTTTCGTCCCAGAAACCAGTCGAAGGCCCACTGGGCCCGCTCGGACCAGATCGGACCCCCCGTGGCACGGTGCGCAGCGAGGCACGCCGACACCACGCCGCAGGCCTCTACCGGCTGCTGGTCGAACCGGGCGCGAGCACCACCGCGCTCGAAGAAGCCATTGGACCCGACCGGCGCAAAGTGTCCACCCGACGACCCTTGGATGGAGAGAAGCCAGCTGAGTGATTCGAGTCCCACGTCGAGCATGAGTTGCCGTTGCATGCGTGCACCCCACACGATCAACGCCTCGGACAGTCGGGCATTGCAATACGTCACGCGGTCTTCGAACCAGTACCAGTCCGGCCGGCTGGTTCGCTGGTGAAGGCCCAAGAGGCGCTCCGCGAGAAGCGAGCCCACCGCCTCCACGCTTCGATCGCCGTGGAACGCGGCCAGGTACTGGTCAATACCCAGGAGGGTGTAAGCCCAGGCACGGGGGCTCGCGAGGCTGCTGACCGCCGGCAGTGCCGCGTGGAAGAGGTCACCGGCCAAGCTGCGCGAGCCCGGCGCATCAGCGCGGCCGACGACTGTCCCGAGGGCCCACAGCGCCCGCCCCTGACTGTCCTCCGACCCGCACTCTTCCGTCCACGCTCGGGAGAACGACATGAAGTTCCGGAAGCGGCCGGAGGTCGCATTGAAAGCGTGGCTCGCGAAAGCCAGGTACCGGTTCGCAAGCGCATCGACGACCCTGCGCTCCTCCGTTCCGGTGTCCTCGATCGAAGAAATGAGGAGGAGTGCTCGGGCGTTATCGTCGAGACAATAGCCATCCTCATATCGTGGTACGCGGTATCGCGCGTGCTGGAGCACTCCGGTGTCATCGGTCAGCCGCCGGAGGTGCACAAGGTTCAACTCCGGGAGTCGCGCCGATCGGTCCGCCAGCGTTTGCGCCGCCACCAAGGTTCCTACCGCTGCGGCGTGTTCAACCCGGGCACGCTCGAAGGTCGCGAGGTACTGGCGGGCGACGGCCGGCCAGTGCATTCCCTGACCGAGCGCACTCGCCCGGGCGCCGAGGGCCCGACGGGCGCCATCGTCTCCCAACAGCCGCATGACCTCACCGGCGACCGCGCCGGCATCGCGAGGCGGAACCAGAATGCCCCGTCCGTCGGCCAACAGCTCGGTGGCGTAGCGATAGGGCGTCGACACAATCGCCTTCCCCGCTCCGACGGCGTATGCGAGGGCCCCGGAGGTGATTTGCTCCGGTTGGAGGTAAGGGGTGATGCAGATGTCGGCGGCGGCGAGAAAATCGGTCAATGCCTCAGCACTCACAAACCGGTCGTGGAAGATCACGTTCGCCTCGACCCCACGTTCCCGAGCGCGGGATTCCAGCGAGAGGCGGTAGACCTCCCCATGTCGTTCCTTGACGTGTGGGTGGGTAGCGCCGAGGATGACGTACACGGTGCTGGGAAACCGCGCCAGGATCGCCGGGAGAGCATCAATGACATACTCGATCCCCTTGTCCGGGGAAAGCAGGCCAAAGGTGAGGAGGACCGCTCGGCCCTGGAGCCCAAGGCGTTCCTTCGCCTCTGCCTCCAACGGGACCAGCGGGCTGCCGTGTGGGATCAGGTCGATCTTGGAGACAGGCACGTCATAGCGATCCTGGAGCAGGCCGGCGCCGTGCTCGCTCATCACCACCAGGCGCGTCGAGAGGGCCGCCAGCTCCTCCATAACACGCCGCTGGCTGTCGTTGGGCACTCCGAGGACGGTGTGGAGGGTGCTCACGATCGGCATCCGGAGGGCACGCAGCAGTGGGAGAAGATGACCTCCCGCCTTCCCGCCGAAGATTCCGTATTCGTGCTGCACGGACAGGACGTCGACCAGGTTCACGTTGAGGAAGGCCGCAGCTCGGAAGTACGCGTCGCGGTCGTCTTCGGGAACTTCGAATCGCACTTGGGAGGGATAAGTGTGACGTTGCCCGACATCGTTCATCGCGAGTACGATCGGATCCAGCTGGGGGAATTCAGCCGTGATCGCGTTGGTCAGGTCAGCAGTAAACGTGGCGATCCCGCATTGACGCGGAAGATAGGTGCCCAACAACGCGATGCGGGTGATGGGACGTGTCAACGGCGCCGGCGCTCCTTTTCCGGACTCCCCCCCAGGTGATCCAGCGTTCATCTCATGAGCCCCCTCGGCGGGACGAAGACCGACAAGGGGCTCAGTTGAGATGGGCAGCGGCCTTCATCCCTGGTACGGAGGCGTACCCTACCGGGGGACCAAAGATGACCGATTCCGTGCACTGACACGTCGCGCTCTTCGGCACGGCCGGCGGGGACGCGCCATCAGCCGAACGATGGGAAATCCGCTCTGGGTCCGTGATGAACCCTCCGCACACGTGGCAATGGATATCGATCATGGGAGCCCCCTCGAGTGGTCGACCCCCTTAGTTACGGGCGGCGATCTTGTGGAAGGTGGAGTTGGAAACCTCGTAGGTGTCCACCGCCGGGGTTCCCTGCACGACGTTCTTCAGCGTCTTCAGCACTTGCGGATAGGTATCCCGGCTGTAGGACTCCGCGTTTTCACGAGTCTCCCACAGACTGATCGCCACGGCCTCTCGGCCGCCGTTTTCGATAAAGGTGATCTCGTCCTTGAACCCGGTCTGCTGGCGCATCACCGGGAGGACATCCGATTCGACGGTACGGGTGAACTCTGCGGCGGCGTTCGGTTTCAGGTGGAGGGTGACATTTCGAGCGAACATGGTGACTCCCCGGTAAGCACGACTACCCCAATCTCCGCACTGCCCATCGTCCGCATCCTATCCTGGTGTACCACCATAGTCAAGTGACAAGTACTATGTATATTGTTACTTAATCAACATAGTTAACAGGCTCGTGGCGTGCCGATACCGCCGGCACTCGTCAATCGGAGAGGGACCCATGGATGTGCCGTTGCTGATTCGCCAGCGGCTTGCGACGTTGGGCAAGGAACAACGCGACTTGGCTCGAGCCGCCCAGGTCACCGAGTCCTACATTTCGCAGCTCTTGCGCCGGAAGAAAGCCCCACCGGCGCCGGGGCGTACGGACATTTACGCGCGGATGGACCGTTTCCTCCGGCTTCCGCCCGGCGAGCTGGCGAAGCTCGCCGCGGCTCAGCGGCGGGAGGAGCTGCAAAAGACCCTGGGTAACACGCCCACCCCGACGCCCCTGCTCCCCGATGCCCGGGCGCTGATTCTTGACAAGTGTGATCCCGACAAAGTCGATCACGTCCGGGCCATCTTCGAAAAGCAGCCCTTCGGCGAGCTGGAGCGGCTGGTGACCCAGAAGCTCCTCGATGTCGTCAAGCGAGTCGTACGGGACGACCTGAAGGATGAATCCCGCATGCGCCTGGTTGCGAAGCTGGCCAGCCGCTCCTACGAGGTGACACGAGTCCAGGCGCTCGAGTTCCTCGACACCGACATCTTCCATCTGTCGCTCCGCGATTGCGAGACGTTTCTGAGACCCCTGCTTGAGGGGTGGGACATCGATCTCGCGACCTTCGGGCTGCACGCGACCCTGAACAAGCGTCTGAGCACGCACGCGGCCAAGCGATTCATCTTCGTGGAGCGTTCGACGGACGACGTAGGGGGTGAGGAGTCCGGATTCAAGGCCTTCCGGGATGACCCGGACATGTGCGACGGGGCGACTGAGGAGGAGCTCACCTGGCTCCGCGGCCTCGCTTTCGAGGGACGGAGACCCACTCGCCTGTTCTACTATCGAG
>DATBBZ010000017.1:0-5465 GCA_036270745.1 Gemmatimonadales bacterium
GTGGCAGCTTCTGGGTCATCAACCCCTTTTTCCGGGCGCTCGCCCGGAGACTGGAGGGGAAGACCACCGACCTGCAGGCCCTCGAGCAGGTGCGGGACGAACTCCTTGGAGAGGTGGACGGGTTGCGGCAGGAGGTCTCGCAGTTGTCCGAGCGGCTCGAGTTCACGGAACGGATGCTGGCGAAGCAACAGGCGGAACCGCCGCGCGTCGGCCCGGGAGCGCGATGAGACCCGAGGACGTAGTGGCGTTGATGGCCGTGATCGCGGGCGTGTTTTTCACGACGCGCCCGCTCGTGGCGGCGCTGTCCCGGCGGATCGCCCGGGACCCGTCGGCGAGCGCCGTCCCCGACGGCGCCGTGGACGATCTCCGTGCCGAGGTCGACGAGGCCCGGGGGCGGATCGCGTCCCTGGAGGAACGCGTGGACTTCGCGGAACGGATGCTGGCCAAGCAGCGCGAGCCCGACCGGCTCGTGCCCCCGAGGAATTGAGGTGGGCGTGGCCGTTCTGGGCGTCCTCATCCCGATCATCGCGGTCGGCGGCTTCTTCACGTGGATGATCTCCCTCTCCCCCGTGGGAAAGGCCTATGCCGAGAAGATCCGCGGGCAGAGCGGGGGAATGACCGGGGAGAGCGCCGACCAGATGCTCCAGGCCATCGAGGACCTGCGGCAAGAGGTGACGGAACTGTCGGAACGTGTAGATTTTACCGAGCGGATGTTGGCCAAGGCCAAGGAGAAAGGCCTCCTGGAGCCTCCGCGTTGAAGCCGGAACTGTCATGATCTCGTATGGTACAGGGATGCTGGCGCAGGTGGTGACAGTGCCGCCTACGGCGAACCTGGAAGCGTTGCACAGCGTGGTACCACTTTTCGGCATCGTCGGCATCGCGATCTGCGTGGCGTTTGTGATCCGCTGGGTCGTGCATTCGCCGGTGGGGGACGCGATCGCCGAGTCGATCCGCCTGAACTCGCGTCCGCGGCGCCATTGGAAGGGCAAAGGCGGTGAGTGGGAGTCAGTGCCGGTGGACGCCATGGACGAGACCAGGGTGGCTGAGCTTGAGCATCAGGTCCAGCAGTTGTCGGGCCAAGTGACCGAATTGGTGGAGCGGTTGGACTTCACGGAGCGGGTGCTGGCGGAAACGCGTGGGCTGAGGGAGCTCAAGCCGGGGCGATGACGCAGGCAACCGATAGAGGGGTGTATGGGGATCTTTGACCGTCTCTCGACGCTCATCCGGTCGAACATCAACGACCTGATTTCGCGCGCCGAGAATCCTGAGAAGATGTTGAACCAGCTGATCGTCGACATGCGCACCCAGCTGGCCAAGGCGAAGCAGCAGGTGGCCTCCGCCATCGCCGACGAGAAGAAGCTCTCCGCCCAGGCCGAGCAGGAAAAGAAGATGGCCGAGGACTGGGAGAAGCGCGCCGTGCTGGCGGTTCAGGAAGGCCGGGACGACCTCGCCAAGCAGGCCCTCCTCCGGCACAACGAGCACGTCCAGAACGCGGTCACGCTCCATGACACCTGGGTGAAGCACCGCGAGGAGACCGAGAAGCTCAAGCTCTCGCTGCGCCAGCTGAACGACAAGATCGAAGAAGCCAAACGGAAGAAGAACATCCTGATCGCGCGCCAGAAGCGGGCCGAAGCCCACAAGCGCATTCAGGAGACCATGTCGTCCATGGGCGACAAGTCGGCCTTCGAGACGTTCGACCGCATGGCCGAACAGATCGAGCACGAGGAGCGGAAGCTCATCGCGGCCGCCGAGGTCAACGAGGACCTGTCGGGCGACTCCCTGATGAAGCAGTTCCAGACCATCGAAGTCCGCGCCGACGCGGACGCGCAGCTGGCCGCGCTCAAGCAGAAGATGGGCCTGCTCGGCGCCGGCTCGCCCGCGGAAACCAAACAGATCGGCAAGGGCGCGAAGGACGCCGAGCTGGTCGAGGACGACGAAGCCGGGCATAGCCACTGAACGCCGTCGAGCCGTCGAAATCGAAACTCTCGGGCGCCACATTCGTGGCGCTCTTCGTTGCCGCCCTGGCCATCTGGTTCGCGGTCCGGGTGGTCAACGTGCTCATCGTCATCTTCATCGCCATCCTCTTCTCGATATACCTCGGTGCCGTCACCGACTGGCTGGAACGCCGCTTCAAAGTGCCGCGCTGGGCGGGACTCACCATCGCCGTGGTCGGCACGCTCGGCACGGTGGTGGGGCTCGGAGCGGTACTGCTCCCGCCGGTCATCGACCAGACCCAGGCCCTGGTCTCCGGACTCCCGGCCACGCTCGCCGAAGTCCAGACCGTCCTGGCGCGCACGGCCGCGCAATACCCCGTCCTCCGCCGTTCACCCCTCGCCGACCCGACCTCCGGCCTGGTGGGCTCCTTGATCACCGAAGGATTCGGATTCTTCCGTACGTCGGTGCTCCCGTACCTCCGCGCCGGTGGTCTGGCGCTGATCGAGGGCGCCAGCGTGTTCGTGATGGCGCTCTATCTCGCGCGCACCCCGGGGGTGTACCGGTCCGGGGTGATCAGCCTGGTGGCGCCCCAGCATCGCGTCACCGCCGCCCACATTCTCGACGACGCCGCGCAGACCTTGCGCGCCTGGGTCGGCGGGCAGCTGCTCGCGATGTTCGTCCTGGGGACCCTCACGACTGTCGGCCTCTTGATTCTGGGCGCGCCCTACTGGCTCGCGTTCGGCGTCTTTGCGGGCGTCGCGGCGATCGTCCCGTTCTTCGGGACCCTCCTGTCCACCATTCTCCCGGCCCTGTTCGTGGTCGGAGAAGGGGACTGGCTGCGGGTGGTCGCCGTGCTGCTGCTGGGCGTAGTGGTCCACGTCATCGAGGCCAACGTGGTCGGCCCCCTGATAATGGAAAGGAAAGTCGCTCTGCCGCCCGTACTGACCATCGCCAGCGTGCTGGTGATGGGGACCCTGCTCGGGATGGTGGGGCTGGTGGTAGCGGTCCCGATCCTCGCGACGGTGATCGTCTTCGTGCGGCACGTGCTGCACGGCGAGATCTATGGCGATGCGGCGACGCAGTCCGCGGTCCTGCGACATACCGATGAATTCCGGATCCCCCTCTCTCGATCCAAACGGCGTCCTGAGAAATGACCCCCCCCTCCGCCCGTCCCGACCACCGGTTCCTGATTCTTGCCGACGGCCAATTCGATCCCCTCACTTCGAAGACCGCGAACAGCTGCGTCCGGTATTTCCCGGAGCGCATCGTGGGCGTATTCGACCGGAGTCAGGCCGGCAAGACGGTCCAGGACGTGCTGCGCTTCGGGGGCGCGATTCCCGTAGTCGGTGACTTTGCCAAGGGATTGTCCCTGGGCGGCGGCGCGACGGCCGTGCTCATCGGCATCGCTCCTCCGGGCGGTCAGCTGCCTGACGAATGGCGCGGGTGGCTCAAGACCGCCATCGAGAAGGGCCTCGAGATCTGGAGCGGGCTCCACACCTTCATCGGTGACGACCCCGAGCTGGGGCCGCTCGCGAAGAAAAAGGGCGTCCGCATTCTGGACGCGCGGAAGCCTCCCGCCCATCTGCCCATCGCCGACGGCCGCGCGGCCGAGGTCGAGGCGCTCACCATCCTGGCGGTGGGGTCCGACTGCAACGTGGGCAAGATGACCGCCCAGCTGCAGCTGCGGGACGCGCTGGTGAAGCGGGGCCGGCGGACGAGCTTCGTGGCCACCGGACAGACCGGGATCTTCATCGAGGGCTGGGGGATCGCGGTGGACGCCGTGGTGGCCGATTTCATCGCCGGCGCCGCCGAAACGATCACTCTGCAGGGCGCCAAGGACCACGACATCGTGCTGGTCGAAGGGCAGGGAAGCCTCATTCATCCGGGATACTCCGGCGTCACGTTGGGACTCCTGCATGGCACCTGTCCCGACGCGATGATTCTCTGCCACCAGTCGTCGCGCGACTTCATCGGCGACTACCACGGGCGGCAGCCGTGGGTGCGAATTCCGCCGCTGCCCGAGCTCATCAAGGTCTACGAAGATGCGGCGCGGCCCCTGCGGGAATCCAAGGTGATCGCGGTCTGCCTCAACACGTTCGATCTGGATGAGCGGGCGGCGCGCGACGCGGTGGCCCGCGCGACGCAGGAAACAGGGTTGCCGGCCACCGATCCGGTCCGGTTCGATCCGGCTCCCGTGGTCGACGCGATGATCAAGGCGGCGGACGACAAAAAGAAGCGCAAGCGCTAGGGGCTTGGGCGTTTTTCGGACCCCTTGGGCGTCGATCGGATCACGGTCGGCGCCCCTTTCATTTGTAGATAGGGGCCGTGACGACCTACCTATTTCTCCGCCAGACGCTCGCCGAATGGAAACCGGTGTCCGTGTTGATCCGCCGGACCCGGCTCCCGTTCTGGCTCTCGGCGTTGACGCTCGGCGCCGTCGCCCTCGGCGGTCTCTGGGGTGGCGCGTCTCTGCCGACGCTCGTCACGAGCGTCGCTCTCCTCGCGACCTTCACCTCCGCGGCGGTACTCGCCGGGCCGCAGTCGGGGCGGGCCACCGCCATGACCCTCCGACATCCGGCATCGCCGATCGCGCTGCCCGCTGGACGGTGGCTCGCCGTGACCGTCCTGGCGGGGCTGGTGACGCTGGGTGCCGGGATCGGCGCGGCCTGGCAGGCCGAGCTTGGGTGGCGAGAGGGTGTGGGGGCGGCGGCGTCCGCTGGCTGGGTGGCGCTTCCGGTAGTGGCCAGTGGAGTGCTGGTGACCGCCGCGTGGTGGCGGCGGAGGACCCCATGATCCCGCCCGCCATTTCGCTCTCGCGGGTCACCTGGGTTGGCCGTACCGGCCGGGTCCTGGACGGCGTGGACGCCGAGATCATTCCGGGAGAAGTGGTGGCCGTCGTGGGAGCGACGGCGAGCGGGAAGTCGACGCTCCTCCGGGTGGCCGCCGGCATCACCCGCGCGCACGCTGGCACCGCACGGGTGGGCTCCTGGAATGCCACCGATACGCGGGTGCGGAAGATCGTCGGTTTTGCGCCGCAGGATCCCGCGTGGCTCGCGGCCTTCACGGTCAGGGAGCTGCTCGAGTACTGGGGCCGCTTTCACGTCCGGGGGAACCCATCCCCGGCCGTTCGGGACGCGCTCCTCGTTGCCGGGCTCGAGGCCCATGCGGACGACCCGATCTCCCGGGCGGACGCTCCGGTCCGCCGGCGGCTGGCCCTGGCCCAGGCGGTGCTCGGCGGCCGGCGGGTGCTGGTCCTCGATGAGCTGCTGACGGGTCTCGACCAGGCGCTCCGGCAGGAGCTCGCCTGGCGGCTGGAATCGCGCGCCGCCGCCGGCGTCGCCATCCTGCTCTCGGCGGGGTCACTCGAGGCGGTGGAACGGGTCGCGACGCGGGTCCTGGTGCTTCGTCAGGGACGGGTGGCCCGGGTCGCCGCGCCCTCGGCGCTGCTGTCGGAACGGGTCCTGGAGGTGATCCTGGACCGGCCTGCCCTGGCGGCGCCATTCGGGTTCCGCCTGACCCCATTCGGACTG
>DATBBZ010000018.1:0-4017 GCA_036270745.1 Gemmatimonadales bacterium
TGTCATGAGGCCGCCGGCGAGGATTCCGGCCTGCTGCACGAACTCGCGCCGCGTCCAGGAAGTCATGGGCGGGAACGTTGCCACCTCGGTTGACTCCGCGCTAGCTTCGGGCGTCAACTCGCTCGAGGGAGCCGGATGCGGCGGGACGAATCGTACGACGTGTGCATCGTGGGGTCGGGGGCGGGGGGCGGAATGGCCGCCTACGCGCTCACCAAGTCCGGCGCCCGTGTGATCGTGCTCGAAGCAGGCATCCCCTGGGACAACACGAAGGATTCGGCCATGCTGCACTGGCCGTACGAGACGCCGCGGCGTGGTGCCGGTACGCACCAGCGGCCCTTCGGGGAATTCGACGCGTGCATCGGCGGCTGGAATATCGACGGCGAGCCGTACACCGTGGCCGAGGGGAGCAAGTTCGCGTGGTGGCGGGCACGGATGGTGGGGGGGCGGACCAATCATTGGGGCCGGATCTCTCTCCGCTTCGGCCCCTACGATTTTAAACACAAGTCCAGGGATGGACTGGGCGACGATTGGCCCATCGCCTATGAAGACGTCGCGCCGTACTACGATCAGGTGGACCGGCTCGTCGGGGTCTTCGGCAGCCGCGAGGGTCTGGCCAACGAACCCGACGGTCTGTTCCTGCCCCCGCCGAAGCCCCGCTGTTACGAGCTGATGGTGAAAGAGGCGGCCGACCGGCTGCACGTCACCTGCATCCCGTCGCGCTTGTCGATTCTCACCCAGCCGATCAATGGCCGCGCGGCCTGCCACTATTGTGGCCAATGCAACCGCGGCTGTGCCGTGAACGCCAACTTCTCGTCCACCAACGTCCTGATCGCCCCCGCGCTCCAGACCGGCAAGCTCACGCTGGTGACGCAGGCGATGGCGCGCGAAGTGACGCTCGACAAGGACGGGCGCGCGAGCGGGGTGACCTACATCGAGAAGACGACGGGCATTGAACGGCATGTGCGCGCCAAGGTGGTGGTGCTGTCGGCGAGCGCCTGCGAGACGTCCCGTCTCCTCCTGAACTCCCGGTCCGCGCTTTTCCCCGACGGGCTCGGCAACGCGGGCGGGAAGGTCGGGAAGTACTTGACCGACACCACCGGAACCGACGTCTCGGGCTACATCCCGAAAATGGAAGACCATGTCCCGCACAACCACGACGGCGTGGGCGGGATGCATGTGTACATGCCCTGGTGGCTCGACAACAAGAATCTCGATTTCCCGCGCGGCTACCACATCGAGGTCTGGGGCGGCACGTCGGTGCCGATGAACGGATTCCTGGATGGGATCCAGGACTATCCGGGGGGCGGCGGATACGGGAAGCAGCTCAAGGCGGACTACCGGAAGTACTACGGCGCCTACGTCGGATTCTCGGGGCGCGGGGAGATGATCCCCAACGAGGACTCGTACTGCGAGCTCGATCCCAGGACCGTAGATCAGTGGGGCATTCCGGTCCTGCGCTTCCACTGGAGGTGGACCGACCACGAGTATCTCCAGTGCAAGCACATGCAGGAGACGTTCCGCGGACTGGTGGACGAGATGGGGGGGAAAGTGTTCGATCCGATGCCCACGCAGGAGAAGGGGTACGGTCTCTCCACCGGCGGCTCCATCATCCATGAGCTGGGTGGCGCGCGGATGGGGGACGATCCAGGCACCTCGGTGGTGGACCCGCATTGCCAGGTCCACGGCGTGAAGAACCTGTTCGTCGCCGACGGATCGCCCTTCGTGTCCCAGGCTGACAAAAACCCGACCTGGACCATTCTGGCGCTCTCGCTCCGCACCTCGGAATACGTCGCGGAGCAGATGAAGAAAGGAGCGCTCTAGCCCCATGAATCGTCGCGATGCCGCGAAGCTCCTGGCGGTTGCCCCGGCGGCGACGGCGTTTCGCTGGGCGCCCGAGTCGGTGCGCGAAGCGGCCGCACTGGCCCGCGAGGCGCTGGCCAGGCCGTCTGGGCCGCCGTTCCAGCCGAAGTTCTTCACCGCCCACGAGTGGCGTACGGTCCGGGTGCTGGTGGATCTGATCATCCCGGCCGACGGGCAGTCGGGCAGTGCCGCGCAGGCCGGGGTCCCGGAGTTCATCGACTTCATCTGCGTGGACGACAAGAATCTTCAGATCCCCGTACGGGGCGGGCTCGCGTGGCTGGACACCGCGTCACGCGAGGCGTTCGGACAGGCGTTCGTCGGCGGAGCCCCAGCGGATCAGACCGGCATCCTCGACCGGATCGCGTGGCCAAAGAAGGCGAAACTCGAGGATCTCCAGGGAGCCGCCTTCTTCTCGAGCTTCCGTGATCTCACCGCGTCGGGGTTCTACTCGAGCCGGATGGGGGTTCACGATCTCAAGTACATCGGCAACACGTTCGTCCCCGAATGGAAGGGCTGTCCCCCGGAGGCGTTGGCCAAACTGGGAGTGCGCTATTCATGACTGACCGACGGCTGGGGATCGGCTTCGTGGGTTCGGGGTTCAACGCCCGCTTTCATATGTTGGGCTTTCAAGCCGTCCGGGATGCGGATATCCGTGGCGTGTGGAGCCCAAATGCGGCGCGCGCCGGCGAGGCCGCCGCGTACGCGACGCGGCTCGATGTGGGCGACGCCAGGCCTTATGCGTCCATCGCGGAGATGGTGGCTGACCCCACGATAGATGCGCTCTGGCTCTGCGGCCCGAATCAGGCGCGGATCGCGAACGTCGAAGAGATCGTGGACGCCGTGACGCGCGGAAAGGGTGAACTGAAGGGCCTCGCCTGCGAAAAGCCTCTCGCGCGCAACGTCGCGGAGGCGGAGAAGGTGGTCGAGCTGGTGAAGAAGGCGAACCTCCCGCACGGCTATCTCGAAAACCAGCGCTTTGCGCCTCAGGTCGAGACCGGCAAGAACCTGATCTGGGCACGGGGCGCGAAGCTCACGGGGCGGCCCTATCTCGCGCGGGCCGCCGAGGAGCACTCGGGGCCGCACATGCCCTGGTTCTGGCAGGGTAAGCTCCAGGGTGGCGGTGTCCTAAACGACATGATGTGCCACTCGGCCCTCGTCGTCCGGCACCTGCTCACCGCGCCAGGCGCGCCGGCGTCGTCCGTGAAACCGGTGCGGATCACGGGACACATCGCGAGCCTTAAATGGAGTCGCCCCGAGTACTCGAAGAAGCTGGCCGACACGATGGGGAAGGACGTGGACTACGCGAAGACGCCCGCCGAGGACTTCGCGAGCGTGATGATCGAGTTCCAGAGCGCCGATGGCCACAAGGTGCTGGGAGAGGCGACGACGTCATGGAGCTTCGTCGGCGCGGGTCTGCGCCTCTCCGCAGAGTTGCTCGGTCCCGAGTACTCGATGTCGTGGAACACGCTCGACTCCGGGCTCAAGCTCTTCTTCAGTCGCGAGGTCAAGGGCAAGAGCGGCGAGGACCTGGTCGAAAAGCAGAATGCCGAGATGGGACTGATGCCGGTAGTGGCGAGCGAGGCCGCGGCCTATGGATACGAGGCCGAGGATCGCCACTTCGTGCGGGTGTTCCTGGGGAAGGAAGAGCCGTTGCTGACGTTCGCTGACGGGCTCGAGGTGGTGCAGATGCTGATGACGGCGTACCGCAGTGCGGAGGAGGGCCGGACCGTGGACTTCTCTCCGAATGAGATCAGACACTTTGTCCCCAAGGTTGCCAAGGGAGAATGGAAGCCATGAAGACGGTTAGACGGTTAGACGGGAAGGCGGTTGGTGTGATGGTCCTGACTTTGGTGCTGGCGCTGCCGGTCTCAGCCCAAGGCAAATGGCCGCCGAATTCCATGGACCGGCCCAAGCCGCCTGTGATCACGGTCGGGCCCGCGCCGGCCCCGGCGCCGCCACCGTCGGATGCCATCGTCCTCTTCGACGGCAAGGACCTGGCCGGCTGGGCGTCCGACAATGACTCCAGCCCCGCCAAGTGGGTGGTGAAGAACGGCTACATGCAGGTGGTGCCGGGGAAGGGGGGGATCCACACCACGCGCGGGTTCGGCGACGTGCAGCTGCACATGGAATGGTCACCGCCCACGCCGCCCCATGGTG
>DATBBZ010000019.1:0-10210 GCA_036270745.1 Gemmatimonadales bacterium
GACCAGCTGCACCAACCCGGCCACCGCCGGCACCGCCGCGTGGTGCGCCACGACCGGCAACACCCTGGGCACGATCACCACGGGTACCGGCACGCAGGCTGGTTGGACCGCGAGCATCACGAACCTGAACACCCCGACGTCGTGCGCGATCTACATCGGCGCCGTGACGCCGACCGCTCCCGCGACGTCGGCCAGTGCCGAGGGCGCGCCAGTCTGCCAGTAAACACCTAAGCGCTTAGGCGCTCAGGCGTCCAGTAGCAATCGTACGGAGGGCGGCGGGGACTTCCCCGCCGCTCTTTTTTTCTGCCTATTCCCCGGGTGGGCAAGCCCTCGCTCAAGACCGAGCTCCTCTTCAATCTTGCGTTTCTGGCGGCTGCGGCACTCCTCCTCGGAGTGGCGAGCATTCTTGTGCTGCAGGCCCTGACCGCCGGACTCACGTCCAGCCAGCTCCTGCCGCTCGTGCTCGTGACCGTCGCCGTCGATGTCGGGATCTTCATCGTCTTCGGCCGCTACATCGTCAGCCGGCACGTGCTCCGGCCCGTCGAGCGCCTGATGAGCGTGGCTGACGCCGTCGCCTCGGGAGACCTGGCCGCCCGCGCTCCCGATGCAGAGACCCGGGACTTCACTACCCTGGGCGAACGGTTGAACCGCATGACTGATCGCCTGCTCGACGCCCAGAGTCAGCTGGTACGGACCGAGAAGCTCGCGAGCGTCGGGCTCCTCGCCGCCGGCCTGGCCCACGAGATCGGCAACCCCCTCGGCGCCATCGGCACCTATCTGGAGGTCCAGCGGCGGCGGGGCGGGGACCCGGAGATCGTCGCGGGAATGACCCGTGAGCTCGAGCGGATCGACAAGATCGTCCGGGGGCTCCTGGAGTACGCGCGTCCCAAAGACGAAGCCGTTCAGCCCCTCGATGTTGCGGCCGTGGCGGAGGCCGCGTACGAGCTGATGAATGCCCAAGGAGCGTTCAAGAAATGCCATCCGCGCCTCGACATCGGTTCTGAGCTTCCCCGAGTGCGCGGGCGGGCCCACGCCCTGGAGCAGGCGCTGGTAAACCTCCTGCTCAACGCTGTGGATGCCGTGCCGGAAAAGGCCCCCGTCATCCTCGGTGTGTGCCGCTGGCGCTTCGATCCCGAGGAAGTGGGCCTGGCTCCCCGCCGATCCACCGATTCCGGCACGCGAACGTTCACGCGGGCCCACCAGCGCAGGCCGTCCCTCCCGTCAGTTCCGGAGCTCGATGCCGGAGCGGTCGGCGCGCTGGTCTTCGTGGCGGACGGCGGTCCCGGCGTGCCCCGCGAGGACCGGGTCCGGGTGTTCGAGCCCTTCTATACGACCAAGGAGCCGGGGCGGGGCACGGGATTGGGGCTCGCAATCGTCCAGCGAACCGTGTTCGATATGGGCGGGCTGGTGTGGGTGGAGCAGGCGCGGGAAGGGGGCGCCGCGTTCAAGCTGTTCCTTCCCGAGGTACACGAGTGAGCCCGCCCCGGGTCCTCATCGTCGACGACGAGCCCGGCCTCCGCCAGTCACTGGGTCTCCTGCTCTCGGGAGCCGGTTATGAAGTCGTGTCGGAGCGGAATGGACGTGAAGGCCTGGAGCGGGCGCTCGCCGAGCCGTTCGATCTCCTGCTCTGCGACGTGCGCATGCCGGAGTTGGACGGGATCGGGTTCCTCAGGGCGTATCAAGAGAAAGGGGGCACTGGTCTCGTCGTGATGATGAGTGCCTATGGACGGGAAGACGCGGCGATCGCCGCCATGCAGGAGGGGGCGTACGACTACCTGCCCAAGCCCTTCCGGCCCGATGAGGTGATTCTCACCCTGAAAAAAGCCGAGGAGCGGGAGCGGCTGCGGTACGACGTCGCGCGCCTCCAAGCCCGCCTGGACGGGATGGAGGCGGGCGCCGTCCCGGCGGGCGGGATGGTCGCTGAGAGCCCGGCTCTCCGTGGCGTGCTCGACCTGATCGCGCGGGTGGCCGCTCACAAGACCACTGTGCTGATCACCGGCGAGAGCGGGACCGGGAAGGAAGTGGTGGCTCGCGCCATCCATCGTGCGTCTCCCCGGGCGGGGGGGCCCTTCATCGGGATCAATTGCGCCGCCATCCCCGAATCGCTCCTCGAATCCGAGCTCTTCGGCCACGTCCGGGGCGCCTTCACGGGTGCGGTGGCCGACAAGCCGGGCTTCTTCGAGCAGGCCGAGCGCGGGACCCTGCTGCTGGATGAGATCGGCGATATGCCGCTGCCGCTTCAGTCCAAGCTCCTCCGGGTCCTGCAGGAAGGGGAGATCAGGCGGGTGGGGGATGAGCGCACCCGGAAGGTGGACGTGCGGGTCCTGGCCGCCACGGCGCGGGACCTCGAGGCCGACGCCAAGTCGGGGGGCTTTCGCGAGGATCTCCTCTATCGCCTGAATGTCGTCGCCATCCACCTGCCTCCCCTGAGGGAGCGCCCGGAGGACATCCCTGCGCTGGCTCACCACTTCGCCCGACTGGCCGGTCAGCGGCTCGGACGTCGCATCGGGCTTTCGGCGGCGGCGGTCGGCTGGCTGGCCGCACAAGGGTGGCCGGGCAACGCTCGGGAGCTGGAGCACACCATCGAACGGGCCGGCGTGCTCTCCGATCATGAGATCCTCGAGCCGGAGGACTTCCGGGCCGCGAAGCCGCGCGGGTCTCAGCCAGCCACTGCGGGCGCGACACCTGGGGGGACGTCGCCCACGTTACGGGAGACGCTCGACGTGGCTGAACGGACGGCGATAGCCGAGGCGTTGGCGGCGGCGGGCGGAAACCGCCGCGAGGCGGCGACGCGTCTGGGGGTCAGCCTCCGCACGCTCTTCTATAAGATTGCGAGGCACGGCCTCGAGTAACTCTGCAATGGCCTGCATTGCCCTCGCGTAGTGCCGCAGCAAATACCTGCACCTCCGTTTTTCAACTCGGCCCAGTTTCCCGACTTCATGCGCGGCACAGGACGTGCCAATCACGAGCGCGTGTCTCTCGTCGAGGTGATGGTCACCATCGTCATTCTTGCGATGGGAGTTCTCGGTCTCGCAGCGGCCGCGGATGGCGCTCACCGCTCGATGGTGCGGGGGCGCTTGAGCACCGAGGCGGCGGCCCGCGCAGGGGTGACCGTCGACTCTCTGCGGGGCCGGGCGTGTGGGATGGTGGCTGGGGCGAGTAGGTCCAACGGGGAAGAGTCGTGGACCGTGGGAGTCCAAGGGTCCCTGCGATACATCGTGGACAGCGTTCGGTCCAACAATCGACGCTTCACCGTCGAGGGTGCGGTGCCATGCTCTTGAAGAACCAGGGGTTCACGGTCCTCGAGCTGGTGCTCGCCCTCGGGCTGTTGGCCGTCGTGATGGCCGGCGTCGGCCGGGTCATGCTCACGCAAAAGCGCCTCTATCGGGAGCTGGGCCAGCGCGCCGACCTGAGCGACAATCTGCGGACCGCTGGAGACATTCTTTCGGCCGAGCTGTGGGGCTTGGATGCGGCCGACGGAGACATCCTCGCGCTGGGCGCGGACTCCATCAGGATCCGGGCAGAGCGGGCGTTCTCCGGTGTATGCGGTCTACCGACTTCCCCGCTGCGGCTTCGAAGGGATCTGACGTTCGGCGTGCGGGATTTCGCGGTGGGGGATTCGCTTCTGGTCTACTCGTCTCCCGACTCCGCGTGGCGCACCGATGTCGTCACGTCCACGCCCATTCGGGTGTCCTGTCCTGACTCCGTCACCACGCCGGTCAGAGCCTTCGAAGTGGTGACGTATCGGTCATACCGGGCTTCCGATGGAGCGTATTACATCGGCATGCGAGACGCCGGCGGTCTCCAACCGATCGCGGGACCGCTCGTGGCTGCGGGGCTCCTCTTCTCGTTCTTTGATTCGTCGGGCTCGCCCACTGGCGTGCCGCGGGCTGTGGCCGCGATTCGGGTGCGCATCCGGATGCAGAGCGCTGAGCCTGTGACGAGGCGGGGCGTGACGACGCCGTTGGTGGACAGCACGGTGCGCTGGGTGTCTCTGCGGAATAACTAGAGGCGTCATGTCCTTGCTATCCGCTGTTCTCATGTTGGTCGTCTCGCTAGCCCTGACGGGGGCGGGCTCCCTGTTCCTCCTGAATGAGACCCGGCTAACGGAGCGTGCGGTCTCCCAAGTGCAGGCCACGGGAGCGGCGGAGGTCGAAATCGCCCACGCGCTCGAGTCGTGGGATGCGCGAGTTGCAACGTCCTTGGGGGGCGGCCTCTTCCTGGTGGAGCGGTCTGGCGTGGGATTGCTCGTTCACCTGCGCCCGCCCGCGTTCCCGGAAGCCGGGCTCATTTCCGGTGGCCACGTCACCCTCGGTCCGGGAGCAAACATCGATGGCAAAGTGGACTCCCTGGCGAGCGGCCCGGGACTGACCGGGGATCTGGACTTGGGCCGGGTTGCGGCGGCGGCCGAGCAGACGCTCCCGGGAGGGAGCTACGGATCTCTGCCGAGTGGCCCAGCGGATGGCGTGATCCACATTCAAGGGGATGCAGAGCTCAGTGGGGGCGATGGGAGCGGCGTGCTGCTCGTCGACGGAAACCTCACCCTAAAGGGCCCGGTGACGTTCACGGGGGTAGTTTTGGTCCGTGGGGCCTTGGTGGTGTCCGGGACTGACCCGTCGAGCTTGCATTTATACGGCAGTGTCGTGACATTTATAGGGGCAACTGGCGACAGTGGCATGCGTATAACGTACTCTAAAACCATCGTCGACAACGTGTTATCTCGATTTGGAACGCCCCGGAAGCTGAAGTGCATGTCATGGACTAGGCTAAGTCAGATGGGTTAAGTATCGGCCAGTCCGAAGGTTGTTTGATTTGCCTAAAGTACCTTCGAGGCTTGACAGGATAAGGGGTGAACCATACTGTAGTTTGCCCTTGCCACCTCTGTCACTAACTCAAGGCGACTATGGCGCTCTTCGGCTTCTTGGGCGGTAAAAAAACCTCGGTTGGCCTCGATGTCGGCTCCGGCATCATCAAGCTGGTGGTCGTCGACCATTCCGGGTCGGAACCCGAGCTGGTCAAAGTGGCCACCACTGAGGTCGCGACCGACGCCATCGTCGAAGGCGAGGTTATGGACCCTGGCATCGTGGCCGAGGCCATTCGGGGTCTGTTCTCGACCGCCGGCGTCAAGCAAAAATCCGTCGTGACGGCCGTCGGCGGCCGCGATGTGATCGTCAAGAAGATCCAGATGGACCGGATGAAGGAGGCGGACGCCCGCGAGGTCATCCGCTGGGAAGCCGAGCAGCACGTGCCCTTCGACATGGCGAACGTGGAGCTGGACTTCCAGATCCTGGACCCCAATGCCGAGGGGCTCCAGATGAACGTCCTGCTGGTCGCGGCCAAACGGGAGCTGGTCGAGAGCCGGGTCTCCCTCCTGACCGAGGCGGGACTGCAAGCCGCCGTCATCGATGTCGATGCGTTCGCCATCCACAACGCCTTCGAGCTGAACCACCCCGACGCGATGAACGGGGTGGTCGGTTTGGTCAATATCGGTCATGAAGTCACCAACGTGAACATCCTGGAGGACGGGGTCCCCGTCCTGACCCGGGACCTCTCCGTTGGCACGCGGCGCTTCCGCGAGGACCTCCAGCGCGAGAAGGGGCTGTCCGCGGAAGACTCCGAAAAAGCGGTGACCGGCGCGGTCCAGAGTGCGGACCTCGCCTCCTACGTCGAACAGCGCGGTGAAGAGATCTCGGTGGGTGTCGAGCGGGCGGCGGCGTTCCTGGCCAGCGCGTCCCGGTCCGCCGGCGGTCTGGCCCGGGTCTATACCTCCGGCGGCGGCGCGCGGATTCCTGGTCTGAACGAGGCCCTGGCCTCGCGGCTCAAGGTCCCGGTGGAGCTGGCGAGCCCGATTCAGCGGCTGGCCTACCGCCAGGAGGCCTTCGAGACCGTTTCGGTGGATGAGATCGCTCCCCTTCTCATGCTCTCCGTGGGCCTGGCACTGAGGCGCGCTGCATGATTGAAGTCAATCTCTTACCGGGGCAGAAGCGAAAGGCGGCGGGCGGGGGGTCGAAGATCAAGCTCCCCGACTTCAAGAACCTGCTGGCCAGCATCAAGGACCCCTGGCTCATCTCGGCCGTGGTGGCCTGGGTGCTGATCGGCGGTGGAGCGCTCGCGCTCTTCTTCTTCGATTCCGCCAAGAAAGCCCTGCTCGAGAACCGCGTGACGACCGAGCAGCACGAGGCGGACCGGTACAGCACCTACATTGCAGAAAAACGGGCGCAGGAAAAGCGGCGCGACTCCCTGGTCGTTCAGATCAACGTGATCCGGCAGATCGACGGCCAGCGGTACGTGTGGCCGCATCTCATGGATCAGATCACCAAGGCGCTTCCGCCCTATACCTGGATTCAGGACATGCAGCAGACGGCCAGTGCGCCGGTGGTTCCGACGTCAACGGGCGCGGGCGCGGCCGCCGCGCAGCGGCCGTCACCCGAAGATTCGGCGGCCGCGGTCAACACGGTGAACGTCACGCTGAACGGCCACACGGTGGACATCCAGGCGTACACGACCTTCCTGCGCCAGCTCGCGGCGTCGCCCTGGATCACCGACGTCACGCCCGCGACGTCACAGACCGTGATCGAGTTCGACCGGCCCGTGACCGCATTCGCGGTGTCTTTCAAGTACCGGCAGGCCGACTCGGTCTTCATCCGCACGGTCCCGCTCGTGCAGTCGGTGAGGTAGCCCATGGCCCTCGGTCTTCCGAAGGATCAACGCTCCCAGATCATGCTGATCCTGGTGATCCTGGCGCTGGGCGGCGGCTACGCGTACTACAGCTACGTCCATTCGCCCGCGTCCGACGCGATCGATGCGCTGTCTCACAAGTACGACAGCCTCTCGACGGTGGTCGACAAGGCCAAAGCCGATCTCGCCAACGGCTCGGTGGAGGATCTGCGCCGGAGGGCCGACGAGTACGCGGCCGATCTGGTCCTGATGCGCCAGCTGGTGCCGGAAAAGAACGACGTGCCGAACCTGCTGGACGACATCTCCAACAAGATGAAGATCCGGGGCGTGACGCAGCAGCAGTTCTCCCCGGCCAGCGTGGACCGCGGGTCTCCGTTCGACACCTATCAGTACAAGCTGTCGGTGTACGGCCACTACGATCAGCTGGGCGAGTTCTTCGCGGACATCGCCAGCATGCCGCGCATCGTGGTGCCGCAGAACGTGAGCTTGAAGCCGGCGACGCCGAACGTGATGAAGCTGCTCGGCGACACGTTGGGCGGGCTCCTGCAGGCCGATCTCACGCTCCGGACCTTCGTGAAAGCGGCATCGCCGCCGGCGCCGGCCAAGAAGCCCGCCGCCGCCGCGCCTCCGAAGCAGGGAGCGGCACAATGACCACGACCCGGATGTTCGGGCTCCTGATGCTCGCCGCGCTGCCGCTCTCGGCGCAGACGCCGCCTGCGAAGAAGGACAGCACGCCGGCCCGGGCCGCGGCGAAGGACACGGGCTCGGCGTCGACGACGCTCCTGCGCGAGGTGTTCACCTACGAAGGAGCCGGTCGCGATCCCTTCGCGTCGCTCCTCCGGAACGGGGACGTGCGGCCGCTCTTTTCGGACCTGAAGCTCCTGGCCATCTACTTCGACGGACAGTATCCCGGCCGCAGCGTCGCCGTGCTCCGGGACATCGCCACGCAGAAACGCTACCAGGTGAAGCCCGGAGAAGTCCTGGGCCGCCTCAAGGTCGCGCAGATCCGCCCACGCGACGTCACGTTTACCGTGCAGGAATTCGGATTCGAGCGGCAGGAGACCCTGTCGCTTTCCAAGCCGGAGGAGAGTCAATGAACCGCATCGCTGCCCTTGCTGCCGGGCTGTTGGTCGCCGCAGCCCCCATTCTGCCGGCCACCGGCGTCGGTGACGGCGAAGTCCGGGCGGTGAGCGTGCTCCCCGCGGCCGGAAAAGTCTCCGTCGTGATCGATCTCCGCGGCGCGATCCAGGTCCAGGATTTCACCCTGACCAATCCGTCGCGCCTGGTGCTCGACCTGCAGGGCGCGCGGCTCACGGGCCCCACCGTCCTGTACGACGGGCAGAACCGCGGTGGCGTGAAGAACGTCCGCTACGCGCAATACAAGCCCGACGTGGTCCGCGTGGTGATCGAGCTCGACGCCGCCAAGGACTACAAGATCAATCAGAGCGCGGGATCGGTGACCGTCAGCTTCGGATCCGACCGCACCGCGTTCGACGCCTGGAGCAGCCAGTACGCCACGACGCCGGCTCCGGCGCCGCAGCCCCCGGTGGCGAACACGAGCAAGCCGAGCGAGCCCGCCCAGGTGACGACGCTGGTCAGCACCAATCCGGCCGCCGTCGACCAGTTCCTCGCGGCCCACCGCGCCGAAGCGGAACAATCGCAGGCGCCCCGGATCACCGTGCAGTGGGACAAGGCCGAAATCTCTGACGTGTCCGCGGGCTTCGCCGCGTTCTCGGGCCGCACCATCGTGGTCGGCAAAGGCATTTCCGGCACGGTGTCGGCGCAGATCAAGAATCAGCCCTGGGACCTGGCGTTCCAGGCGATCCTCGAGTCCCAGAACCTCGCTTGGCAGCCGTTGCCCGGCGGGATCATCAACGTGGTGAACAAGGCCGACCTCGCCCGGGCCGATTCGACGGTGCCGACCGAGACCCGGCTGGTGCGCATCAACTACGCGAAGGCGATCGCGCTGCAGTCCCCGGTGGCGTCCATCGTCACCAAGCGCGGCGCGGTGGTCGCCGACAGCACCACGAACTCGCTGGTGATCACCGACATCCAGTCCCGGATCGAGCAGGACGTCGCGTTCGTGCAGGCGCTGGACGTGCGCACGCCCCAGGTTTCGATCCAGGCGAAGTTGATCTTCGTCGACCGCACCGACGTGGAAGACATGGGCGTGAAGTACGACCTCGGCACCGGGTCGGGCTGCTTGATCACGGGCGCCCATCCTTGCCAGTTCTTCAATACGCTGGTTCAGCGCCCCGATCCCGCGACGCTGAAACCGATCGACACTAACGGAGACGGCATCCCCGACGCGGTCGTGGCAACTGGCAGACTCGACCCGAGCAATACCGTCGTCGACCTGGGCGGCAACGCCATCTCGGCCATCGGCAACGCGGGGCAGGAAGTCATCAATCCAGCCCTCCAGCTGATCTTCTCGACCGCGGTCGGCAACTTCAACCTGACCAGCTTCGTGCAGGCGCTGCAGACGGTGGAGCTCGCCGATCTCCAGGCCGAGCCGTCGGTGACCACGGCGGACAACCACACGGCCGAGGTCCTGGTCGGCGACAAGGTGCCCCTCCGGACCATCGACGTCGGCTCGGTAGGCGGGAGCAGCAATGCCGTCCCCCGCGCCACGGTGTCGTTCCAGCAGACCGGTATCAATCTGAAGGTCACCCCCCACGTGACCGCGAACCGCCAGATCCTGATGGAGGTGCACGCGGAGAATTCGGCCGTGAAACCCGCGCCCGTGGACATCGGCTTCACGATTTCGACCCAGCAGGCGGACAACCAGATCCTGGTCAACGATGGGGAAACGGCCGTTATTGGCGGCCTGACCGTGACGAACGTCACGGTGACCAAGTCCGGAATCCCGTTCCTTGTGGACCTGCCCATTTTGGGCAAGCTGTTCGGGTTCACGAATCAGTCCGAGGAACGGCGGGATCTCCTGATCCTGATCACGCCGCACATCATCGACGACCTGGCGACCACTAGCGCCGGGAACTGAGGCGGGGGTTCGTATGCTGGCAGGACGGAACACGAGGCTGTTCGCCGCCGTGGCGTTCGGCGCCGCGGTGCTCGGAGGCTGCGAAACGGCGGCCAGTAGCGGCGGGGTGACGCGAGACAACATCGCGCCCCGGCTGACGCTGACCACGCCGAACAAGGTGACGCCCAAGGTCGACAGCCAGGTGATCGCGAGCGGGCTCTCCTTTAACGTCTCCGCCTCCGACAACATCGCGGTCGACTCGGTCGACCTGACCTTCAGCATCGGGCTCATCGCCATACACGACACCGGGTTCGTGGGCGGCGCGAAGACCGTCAGCTACGTCTTCACCCTCTCCCCGGCGCAGCTCGCCGGCGCCGGCGGCCAGATCCTCATCGTCGGCACCGCCCGGGACGGCGCGGGAAACCGCTCCAAGCCCGATACCATCACGATCTTCCTGTCCAACAAGCAGGCGCTCGCCGCCTTCCTGCTCGCGCCCACCGCGGGCGCCGTGGCGGGCAACGGGAAATACATCCCGATCCAGGTGAAGGCCGT
>DATBBZ010000020.1:0-10978 GCA_036270745.1 Gemmatimonadales bacterium
GGAGTGGTCGGTGGACGCCGTCGTCGGATCATTTCCGTGATCCGCCGTCAGAATCATCAAGTCACCGGGCCGGAGCCGCTCCAGAAAACGCGGAATCCACGCGTCCAAGGCGGAAAGCCCCTGATGAAACCCCGTCACGTCGTTTCGGTGCCCCCAACTCTGGTCGAACTCGATCACGTTCACGAACAGGAGCCCGGCATCCATGGTTTCGAGGGCTCGCTCCATCAGTCGGTACGCGTCCGGGTTGGTCGGCGTGTGCTCGCTCCGGATGTTTCGCCCCGCGAACAGGTCGTCGACCTTCCCCACACCCACCCGGGGGATCCCCCGGTCGGCCAGACGGTCAAGCAAGGTCGCCTGGGGAGGCTCGATGGAGAAGTCCCGCCGGTTGGCGGTCCGCTCGTAGCCGGGGGGGATCCCCCGGAAGGGCCGCGCGATCACCCGGCTGACCGCCTCGTCCCCCACCAGAACCTTGCGGGCGATCCTGCAGGCCCGGTACAGCTCCTCCAGGGGGACGGTTTCTTCGTGCGCCGCGACCTGAAACACCGAGTCGGCCGACGTATAGATGATCCACCGGCCGGTCCGCTGGTGCTCCTCCCCCAACTCGGCAATGATGGCCGTCCCCGACGCGGCCTTGTTCCCCAGCCACCCGCGCCCGGTGCGCTTGCTGAACTCCTCCAGCAGGTGCGCCGGGAAGCCCTGGGGATAGGTCCGGAAGGGCCGCTCCAGAAGCACGCCACAGATTTCCCAGTGGCCCGTGGTACTGTCTTTCCCGGCGGACGCCGGCAGCGCCACCCCATATGCCCCCGCCGGTGCCGTGGGGCGACCGACCCCCGCTATTGGACGACAGAGGCCGAGGCCCAGCCGCTCGAGGTTCGGAAGATTCAAGCCTCCGACAGCCCGGGCGACGTTCCCCAGGGTGTCGCTGCCCAGGTCCCCATACGCGGCAGTCGTGGGCGCCGTCCCGATGCCCAGGCCGTCGAGCACGATTAACCCCGCGCGGTGCGCGTTCACGCGGCCGGCACCCGGGGGAGCCGCGGACCCAGTCCGGTGAGGATCACGTATTGGCTCTCTTCACACCACGCCGCATGCCGGCCGAGGGTGACGAGGCCCGCACCATCGGCGCCCAGGAGAGTGACGATCTCCCCGCGGTCCACCGCCCGATCACCCACGTCGATCATGATCAGGTCCATCGTGATCACGCCCGCATAGGGGTACCGCTCCCCTTTCATCAGTACGTAGGCTTCCCGGCACCGCGCGATCGATCGCCGCACGCCGTCGGCGTAGCCGATGCCGAGAGTCGCGATGGTCGTCGCGCGAGAAGCACGCCAGGTCGCGCCATATCCTACCGTGTCCCCCGCGGCGATGCGGCGCACGCTGACCACGCGCGCGCGAACCCGGGCAACTGGCTTTCCCTCGGGCAACCCTTTTCCCGGATCGCCGCCGTACAGGAAGATTCCGGGCCGCACCGCGTCTCCGGCGAACATCTCTCCCCGCAACGCCGCGCCGGAGTTCGCCGCGTGGACGACGGTGGGGCGCCGGGGCAGGCCACGGATCGCCTCGGTGAACCTGGTCCACTGCCCCCCGGTCGCGTCAACGTCCTTGTGCGCCGAGTGGAACTGGGTAAAGCACCCTTCAAATGCCGGGGTGTCGAGCGCGTCCCGCCAAAGCCCGAGCTCCTCGGGCCGGACACCGGTCCGCGACATCCCGGTGTCGATCTCTACGTGAAAGGCCTGAGTGCCCCGGGAGCGCCATTCGCGCAGGGCGGAAAGATCATCGAACACCGGCGTGAGCCGGTGGCGCTCGAACTCCGCGAACCGCGCGGACTCGACGGGCATGAACACGAGCATCCGCCGCTCGATCCCGGCGTCGCGCAGCTGGACTCCTTCTTCCACCGTCGCCACGGCGTATCCCCACGGATCGAGGGCGTCGAGCGCCTGTGCCGCCCTGATCGCGCCCAGGCCGTACGCATCGGCCTTGATGACGGGGATCAACGGCGCGCCGGAGATCCGTGCCACCGTCCGAGCATTTTCCACTAACGCGGCGTAGTCGACTTCCACCCACGCGCGGTGTTGATGCTGTCGATCGCTGGAGGAGAGATGGCTCTGGGGGCTGGGGCTCACGGGCGCGCGAATGATATGAATCACGTCAGCTAAAGGCAAGACTAAAAAGGGCTTATCTTGTTACCATGGCTAACGACGACGACGCCTCCCTCGGCCGGGCCCTCGCGCTCGTGCGGGATCTGCGTGCCCGCTGTCCCTGGGACGGCGCACAGACCCCCGAGACGCTCCGGCCCTATCTCGTCGAGGAGGCCCTCGAGCTCGATCACGCCATCGGCGCGGGCGTCGTCCCTCTTATCAAGGCCGAGCTCGGAGACCTGCTGCTCAACCTCGCGTTTCAGATGGTCATCGCCGAGGAGCGCGGCCACTTCGATGCCGGGGACGTGGTACGAGGACTCGAGCAGAAGATGTGGCGCCGGCACCCGCATCTGTTCGGTCTCGGAGAGAAGCCGAAGACCTGGGAGCGAGCGAAGCAGGAAGAGGGAGGTGGCAAGCGTGGGACCCTCGCCGGGCTTCCCCCCACCCTGCCCCGCCTCCTCATGGCGTATCGACTTCAGGAGCGCGCCGCAGGGGTCGGGTTTGATTGGCCCGATGCGAAAGGGCCTACCGCAAAGGTCCGGGAAGAACTCGACGAAGTGGTGCGGGAAGTGGGAGGCGGGAAGCGGGAAGCGTTAGAAACGGAGATCGGCGACCTCCTCTTCGCCGTCGTGAATCTCTCGCGGAAGCTCGGTGTCGACCCCCGCTCGGCGCTCGAGAAAGCCAACGCGAAGTTCAAGACCCGATTTGAGGCGGTGGAGAAACTGGCCGGCGAACGCGGGATCGATCTGACCGAGGCGGGACTCGAGGTGCTCGACCGGCTCTGGGACGAAGTGAAGGCTCAGGGCCAGAGCTTGTAGAGCGTCCGTGGGAAGGCGATGGCCTCGCGGATGTGCGGAATGCCGCAGATCCACGCGACGGTTCGCTCCACGCCCAGGCCGAATCCGGCGTGCACGAAGGTCCCGTACTTCCGGAGGTCCAGGTACCAGCCGTAGGCCTCCTCCGGCAGTCCCTCATGCCGGATCCGGGCGAGCAGCTTGTCGTAGTCGTCCTCCCGCTGGCTCCCACCGATGATTTCCCCGTATCCTTCCGGCGCCAGCAAATCGTTGTTCAGGACCGTCCGGGGATCGGCTGGGTTCTCCTTCATATAGAAGGCCTTCACCTCCCGGGGATAGTTGTAGACCACCACCGGGCGGTCGTACTGTTTGGCCAGCAGGGTCTCGGCATCCCCGCCCAGGTCCCGGCCCCATTCCATGTCCGCGCCGAGGGCCTTGAGCTTTTCCACCGCCTCGGTGTAGGAGACGCGTGGGAAGGGCGGCCGGACCGCCTTCAGGGGTGCGAGATTTCGTTCGAGCTCCTGGAGCTCCGCCTTCCGGCGCTCGAGACAGCGCTGGACGATGTAACAGACGAAGTCCTCCTGGAGCTGCATGTTGTCGTTCGAGTCGTTCCAGGCGACTTCCGGTTCCACCATCCAGAATTCGGTCAGATGCCGGCGGGTCTTCGATTTTTCGGCGCGGAACGTGGGGCCGAAGCAGTACACTTTGCCCAGCGCCGCGGCGGCGGCCTCCACGTAGAGCTGGCCCGTCTGTGCCAGGTACGCCTTGCCGAGATCGAAATATTCGGTGGAGAAGAGCGTGCCCGCGGTCTCGCCGATCGACCCCGTGAGAATCGGGGTGTCGACCAGTGTGAATCCGCGCTCGTGGAAGAAATCGCGGATGGACTGAATCACTTCGTGGCGGACGCGTGCGATGGCGACCTGGCGCCGGGAGCGCAGCCACAGATGGCGGTGCTCGAAGAGGAACGGCGTGCCATGTTCCTTCGGTGTGATCGGGAATTCCACCGAGGGGCCGAGGATCGCGAGATCCTGTACCGTCAGCTCGACGCCCCCGGGAGCCCGGGCATCGGTGCGGACCAGCCCCGTGACCGCGATCGACGTTTCTTGCGTCAGTCGTCCGCTCGCCTCCCACGCGGCGTCGGACACGTCCTTCTTGGAGAGGACCGCTTGCAGATAGCCCGTGCCGTCCCGCAAGGTCACGAACGCGATCTTCCCGCTCGAGCGGGTGGTCATCACCCACCCGCGGACGGTGACGGTCTGACCGACGCGGTCGGCCAGCGCCTCGATACGCGTTTGCTCCGGCATAGGCGCGGCATACTAGTGACGGTGCTGTGCACTGTCAACGCGATCGCGTGTGCCCCTGTCATCCGCCATGGACCGGCGAGCCAACCGGTCACGTGGCCCGTGTATCTGGGGTCCCCCGCGCATGACCGATCCGCCGCGACCCGCATCGACGTCGCCCCCAAGCCCGGGTGGCACTCCAGTCCAGGCCGCGAGATCCGCGGCGCGCCGGCCGCCGGAAAGGGCGTGCTCGCCGTCGGGACCACGGACAAGCTGGTGGTCCTCCTCGGTACCGATTCGGGTCAGGTGCTCTGGGACCACCGGGTGAACGGCACGATCCGGGGCGGCCCCCTCCTCACCGACTCCCTGGTGTACGTGGCCACCGAGGAGAGTCCTTCGGGCCGCGTATATGCTCTCGAGATGCGCACCGGAAAGGTGCTGTGGGACACCAGGACCGGCAGCGTGGCAGCCGCGATGTCCTTGACCAAGGACCGGCTCTTCGCGGGCGCCGAATCGGGCATCGTCATGGCCCTCGATCCCGATACCGGCGGGGTGCTCTGGCGCCGCCAGCTCACCGGCGCGGTGCGGGCGGCACCCGTCCCCACATCCGCGGGGCTCGTGGTCATCACGACGAGCGACTCGCTCTATCTCCTGGATCCCGCCACCGGCGCGGTGCGGCGCCGGCGTGGGGCGCCGGGTCCGGTGCTCGCGACTCCGGCCGCCGACAGCGCGCACATCTATCTCGGTACCGTGACGGGGATACTCGCGGACGTCGACCCCGCGACGCTCGACACCGTGTGGACCCGCAATGTGGGCGCCGGCATCTATGGAGCTCCCGCCATTGCGCGTGACACGCTGTTCGCCGTGACGCGGGCGGGCCGCCTGGTCTCCGTGCCCCTCGCCACCCCTGCCGCCGCGCACGAAGTCGATCTGAACCTGGTCACTGTGGCTGGTCCCACCCCTCTCGCCAATGGCGTGGTCGTCGCCGATGTTGGCGGGGTGGTTCGGTGCGTCGATCCGGGAACGGGAGCCGAACACTGGCGCGTGACCATTCCCGGGCGCATCGATGAGCCCCCACTCGTTTGGGAGGGTCTGTTGATTCTCATCGGGAGCCGCGGACAGGTGGTGTCGTACAAATGAGGATCGGGATCGCCGTCCTCACCTTGCTGCTGGGCGGGCGATCGGTCACCGCGCAGGCGGGCCCGGCGTCCGTCATCGACTCGACGCCCCGCTCGGCCTGGAAGCACGCGGCGGTCCACTACGGTAAGTGGGCCGTGGCTGCCGGTGCGGTCGCGTTCACGGCCCTGGCCATCGAGCAGCATCGCCACTCGAACGACGCGTGGAACAGCCTGATCGCCATCTGCAACAGCGACAGCCAGCTCTGCGTGATCGGTCCCAATGGGCAATACCGCAACTACCAGTCGGAGTACTACTACCAGCTGGCGGTCTATTATGACCATCGCGCCCGCTGGCGCCTCATTGCCGGGCAGGTATCCCTGCTCGCCGCCGCAGGGCTCTTCGTCTACGACCTGAAGGGCGGCTCCAACACGCCTCCCAACCAACCGGTGCACCCGATGAAACTCGCAGTGACCCCCACCGCCGACGGCGCCGCCCTATCGCTGCACGTTGCCTTCTAGGTGCCTCGGCGCGTAGGCGCCTGGGCGTCTAGCCTACTCGGAACAGCTCGAAGCCCCGCTCGTAACGCTGGAGAATCCGCGCCCGGTAGGCCGCATGCTGGGCCTGTGCGAGTGCAGGATCGGCCGCGATGATCGCGCCGGCGGCGGTGCGCGCCGCATCGAGCAACGGCAGATCGGTATCCCAGTGCACGTAGCGCAGGGCCTGGCCGCCGGATTGGCGCGCCCCCGTGAGCTCACCCATGCCCCGCTCCTTGAGGTCGAGCTCCGCGATCGCAAACCCGTCGGTGGTCTCGGTGAACGCCTTGAGCCGGTCGGCGGCCTCGGGGACGTCCGAGATGAGGATGCAGTGGCTCGCCGCGGCGCCCCGCCCCACTCGGCCCCGCAGCTGGTGCAGCTGCGCCAGGCCGAAGCGGTCGGCATGCTCGATCACCATGACGGTGGCGTTGGGCACGTCGATCCCGACCTCGATCACCGTCGTCGCCACGAGCAGCGGCACCTGATTGTCGCGGAAGGCGCGCATCACGCGGTCGCGCTCCTCCGGCTTCAGCCGGCCATGCACCAACCCCACCCGGGATTCGCCGAACGTCTTTTTCAGCGCATCCGCCATCGTCGTCGCGGCCCGGAGATCGGCCTTCTCCGATTCCTCGATGACGGGATAGACGACATACGCCTGCCGCCCCGCCTCGATCTCGCTCTGTAGAAAGGCGTAGATCTTGGACCGCGATGCGTCGGTGCGGAGCGCGGTCTTGATGGTGCCCCGGCCCGGGGGACGTTCCTGGAGCCGCGTCACGTCCAGGTCGCCGTAGAGGGTGAGGGCGAGTGACCGCGGAATGGGCGTCGCGGTGAGCAGGAGGACGTCGGGGGCGTCCCCTTTCTCCACCAGCGCCGCCCGCTGCTCGACACCGAACCGGTGCTGCTCGTCGACCACCGCGAGGCCGAGCCTCCGGAACGACACCGACTCCTGAATGAGCGCGTGCGTACCGACGACGACCCGGGACGCGCCCCGCGCGATCCGTTCCCGCGCCGCTTCCTTCTCCGTGCCGGTCAGGCGGCCGATCAGGAGGTCGGGCCGAAGGTCCAGGGGCGCGAGAAGCCGCGTGAGGGTGACGTGGTGCTGCTCCGCCAGGAGCTCCGTCGGGGCCATGATCGCGGCCTGGAACTCGTTCTCGACGGCCAGCAGCATCGCGAAGAGCGCCACCACCGTCTTGCCGGTGCCGACGTCCCCCATGAGCAGACGGTGCATGCGCAGGGGAGCCGTCATGTCCTCCGTGATTTCGCGGATGGCGTGCCGCTGGTCCCCGGTCAGCTCGAAGGGGAGATGCTCCTTCAGCGCGGTCGTGAGCTCGCGCCGCAGCTGAAACGCGATGCCGGTGCGGGCCCGCTTCGCCAGGAAGCGGGCCCGCGCCTGCACCAGCTGCTGGTCGAAGAACTCGTCGAAGGCCAGCCGCCGCCGTCCATTCTCGGCGTCCGCCGGAGTGCCGGGGCGATGGACCGCGGCAAGGGCGAGCCTGAGCTCCGGGACGCCGACTTTGGCCCGCAGCGCCGCCGGGTGGGGATCGCGGACCAGCTCGAGCAGCGCATCCAAATGGGGATGGATGAGCGCGCGGATCTGCTTGTGGGTGAGGCCTTCGGTGGCAGGATAGACGGGGAGCACGATCCCCTGGTCCGGCCCCTCTTCACCCGGCTCGGCGAGAATCACGAACTCGCGCGGCGCGAGCTGCTTGCCGTGGTAGTACCGCACCGGGCCCGTGACGAGCAGCAGCTGGCCCGCCTTGATGGTGCGCTCGAGGAACGGCTGGCCGGGCCACGCGCACTCCAGCACGCCGCTGTCGTCCTTCAGGACGGCCCGAAACACCCGGAGTCCGCGACGCGTGGGAATGATCCCCGTCGACACGACGCGACCGACCCCCGTCAGTTCCTGGTTGATCCGGGCCCGGGCGAACGGCGTGACGGTCGTCGCGTCGAGGTAGCGGTGCGGCGTGTGATAGAGCAGATCCCCCACCGTCCGCACGCCCAGCCGGGCCAGCGCCTCGGCGCGCTTGGGCCCAACCCCCTTCAAGAACTTGACCGGGGCGCTGAGCTCCAGCGGCATCAGTCGCGGACCAGACGCCGGGCGAACGCGTCCGCATCGAAGAGCGCCAAGTCCTCGAGCGTCTCCCCCGTCCCGACGAAGCGCGGCACCGCTGACGGCACGGCGCGAGCCAGCGCCACCAGGGCGCCTCCGCGCGCCGTGCCGTCCAGCTTGGTGATGATGGTGCCCGTCAGGGGAACCGCCTTCGCGAACGCGTCGGCCTGCCGGACCGCCGTCTGCCCCACGGTGCCGTCGAGCACGAGGAGCGATTCGTGCGGCGCGTCGTGTGCCGGGTGGGCCTTGGCCACCGCGCGCACGACCTTCTGTAGCTCCTCCAGCAAGCGGTCCTCGGTATGGAGGCGGCCCGCGGTGTCGACGATCGCGGTGTCGACGCCGCGGGCCGCCGCCGCTTTCACCGCGTCGAACGCCACGGCCGCGGAATCGCCGGTCCCATCGGTGTTGGGCCCCACGAACGGGACACCCAGGCGCTCCGCCCAGATTCGGAGCTGGGAAACCGCACCGGCCCGAAACGTGTCCGCCGCGGCGAGGAGGGGCGCACGCCCCTGCCCCTGGAGGCGCTTCGCGAGCTTGGCGGCCGTCGTCGTCTTTCCCACGCCGTTCACGCCGTAGAGCAACACCACCGTAGGGCCCGTCGCGGCACGGGCGAGATCCAGTGAGACACCAACCCCTGCGAGCACCCGCACTTCGTGCTCCAGCGCGGACTCGAGCTGTTGGTCGGACACCTTCGCGAGCCGGCCCAGCAGCTCCTCCGCGAGGGCCGGACCGAAGTCCGCCTCAAGCAGAATCCGCTCGGCGTCGGCCCGGGCCGCCGGATCCCGGCGGCCGAGGACCCGCGCCAACCTGGTCCACAGTCCCATCAGGGCAGGCCCATGCGGCGCCGCCACGCCCACTCAGTGGCAAAGGCGGCGATCGCGAGCGCGAAAAGCCACCACCGCTCCCGCCAATCAGTCACGACTCGCTCGGCCGCGGTGCGGCCGGGCTGTTCGTCGAGCGTGGTCCCCCCCTGGCCTCCCGGACGCCACTCGTCCGAGTACTGGTCCACCACCAGGAGGCCGCGCCCATGGCCGTCGGCGAGCGTGTAGCGATACGTACCAGGGGGCAGCGACAGCTCCGCCTGCCCGTCCGCACCGAACCGCAAAGTGTCGGTCTGGGCGCCCGAGGCCATCGCGAGCGTGACGCCCACCGGCTTGGGCGAACCGGGCCCGGTCCACCGCCACGTCACCGGCAGGCCGGCCGGGATGTCGAGCGAGTCCGGGTGCGCCCAATCCGAGGCGCTCGAACCGCCGGCAAGCAGCCAGTCCACCAGACCCGCGACGGTCGCGCGATAGGCCTGCTGAGAGGCCCCGCCCCGGAAGTCCCAGCGGTACAGCCCGGCGAGGTTCACCACGGCGCGGCGCCCTCGAGTACCCTGGGTCACCAGGACGACGGGCTGAGGCTGGCCCCGGCGCGACCGAGTCGCCTGAAGGACCGGGGTCGCGCCGCTGTCCGGAGATGTAGGAAGAGCGGCGAGCACGGGAGGGAGCGAATCCCACGGGACCGCCGCCAACGCGCCCACCAGTGGTGAGCTGGGCGCCGGCGCGAGGTACCAATCGCCCGCTGACCCGCCCGCACTGTTCCACAGCAACAGGGACGGAGCGGTCACCCTGGGCCATCGCGACGGATCGCCCACTTCGACGACCAGCCGGGCACCCCGCAGCACCCGCTGAACGCGCTGGAGTGTGATGGGTGCGAGGGTCAGCCCATCGTTCCATCGCCCCGGAGTGATCTGAGTGAAATACCGGACGGGGACGCGGGCCACATCTCCGAGCGCGCGTGCGAGAAATGTCGCGTCCCAATCGGGCGGAGCGCCGAGGACGACCGCGGCGGCCTCGGTTGTCACCTCGATGGGAAACGTGCGCGAGTCGTCCCGTGGCTCGGAATCCCCGGGCCAGTGAATCCCGACCACCAATGGGGACCAACCGGGAAGCGGGAAGTGGGAAGCGGGAAGCGTAAGATCGGTCGTGGTAGTACCGCTGTCGGGGAGAACAACCTTCCGGGACACCAGAGGCCAGCCGGCGAGAGTCACGGCCAGCGTGGCCTCCCCATTCCCGCTTCCCCCTTCACCCTTCCCCGCCTTTCCGTACGTCACCCGCAGTCTCACCGTATCCCCTGGCGCAACCTGATGCGGCCCTTCCACGGACGATACGAACGCATCGGGCGCGGCGGCATGGCCCAGCACCACGACCCGAGCGCGCGCGATCACGTCGGGCGGCAGCGCGTCACGGTCGTCAATCGCGCCATCCGTCACGATCACGATGGGCCCACCCCGCGCGGCGGCGGCGGTCAAGGCCGGGGCGAGGCGGGACGCGCCGTCTTCCGGCGGCGTGGTGTCGAACGCCGCGACCGTCCGGCCGAAGCGGAGGATCACCCCACCGTGCGCCAACGCCCGAGCGGTATCGAGCGCCTGCGCCCAGAGCCCGGGACGCACGCCCAGGGACAGCGAGGCGTCGAGGAGGACTACAGGAGCCGCGCCCGCCGGCGCGCGCTGCATGATCGCGGGATTCCAGAGCAGGAGGACGAGGCTGGCGATGCCGGTGATGCGCAGAGCCGCCGGGCCCCAGCCGTTCAGCGCGCGCATTGGAGCGCTTCCGCCAGTGTGAACCGCCCTTCGTAGAGCGCCCGTCCGATCACGACCCCGGAGAGCCCCAGCTGCCGGGCGCGCCTCAGCTCGTCGAGACTGGCGATGCCCCCGGACACGATGGTGTCGAGGCCGAGCTCGGCGATTCTCGCCGCGGCGTCGAGGTCGGCGCCGGCGAGAGCGCCGTCACGGGGCACGTCCGTGTAGATCACGGTGCGGACTCCCTGCTCCTTGAGTCGCCGGGCGAACGCCAGGGGGGTGATGCCGGGGTCGATGGTGGTACCCCCGCGCGGTGCGAGATGGCCGTCGGCGACGTCGAGCGCCACACCCAGGGAGCCGGCGCGCACCGCCTCGACCAGGCGCTCGACGTTTCCGGGTTCGAGCGCGGCGGCCGCCCCGATGATCACCCGGCGCGCGCCCCAC
>DATBBZ010000021.1:0-8557 GCA_036270745.1 Gemmatimonadales bacterium
TGGATCCCTCTACGCCGTGGACATGCTCTCGGGCCTCTGGCAGTTGTCGGCGGACACCGCCGGCCACCTCACCGTGATTTCGGATGGCAACAACGAGACCGACCGCTACAGCTCCGACCTGTCCGTCGACACCGCGACTGGGTACGTCTACACCGGTTCCTGGGACCGCATCCGCCGAACCGGTCTGCCCGGCAGCGCGGTCAATGTCTGGGCCAGTTCCGCAACCACGCCCGCGCTCGCCATCCTGACGACCCAGGTGAGCGCGGTGAGCGACGTCAAAGTGAGCCCCGACGGGAAGCTCCTGATGTACACCACCGAAGGGGGCAGCAACTCCGGATTCTATTTCTACAGCCTCGCGAATCCGGCCGCGCCCGCATTTCTCTCGTATTACGCGACGGGCTCTGAAGGCGTCCATACCGGCAAGTGGGCGACCATCAACGGGCGGCTCTATGCCTTCGGTGCCAAGAATCCGGGAGGGCCGGCAGGTCCCGAATTGCTGATCCTGGATGTCACCGCCTTGGATCGATAGCGCGCCGCCAGTCAAACCCCCTGCTCGAAAGCGTCGCTGGTGGCTAGTTTGGCGTTGATGCCGCCTCCGGCGCCCGAACAACTCAACCGCACCATTGAGATGCTGTACCGGTCAGAATCGGCCCGGGTGCTGGCCACGCTCGTGCGCCTCCTCGGCGATCTGGATCTGGCCGAAGAGGCCATGCACGAGGCGTTCGCGACCGCGCTTGAGTCCTGGCCTCAGACCGGTGTTCCGGATAATCCGCGGCCCTGGCTGATTTCCACGGCACGCTTCAAGGCCATCGATAGCATACGCCGCCGTACGCGCTTCGACAAAGCAGAAGACGAGCTTGCCCTCCACACGGAGGCCCTGCTCAGCGAAGCCGCTCTCGATCGCGAGAACGGTGGGGACGCTGAGGACGAAGAGATCGAAGATGATCGCCTCCGTCTGATCTTCACCTGCAGCCATCCCGCCCTGCCTGCGGAGGGACAGGTGGCGCTCACCCTGCGCGAAATCTGCGGTCTGACCACCGAGGAAATCGCCCGCGCATTTCTCGTCACGCCGGCCGCCCTGGCCCAACGCATCGTGCGAGCCAAGGCGGTCATCCGCGAAAAGGCCATTCCGTACCAGGTGCCTGAACCCCGCGAGCTACCGGCCCGGTTGGACGCGGTCCTCCAGGTCGTGTATCTGATCTTCAACGCAGGGTATTCCGCAGAGGTCACACGAGGCGAACTCAGCGGTGAGGCAATCCGCCTGGGCAGACTCCTGCTCGACCTGCTCCAGCTGCACTCGATCGATGAACCCGAGGCGGTGGGACTGCTCGGGCTGATGCTGCTGCAGGAGTCGCGCCGCACTGCCAGAACCTCGCCCGACGGAGCCCTGATCCTGCTGGAGCAGCAGGATCGGTAGCTCTGGAACCGCGAGCAGATCGCCGAAGGCGTCTCGCTCACTAAACGAGCTCTGCAGTCGCACCGCTTCGGCGCCTACACGCTGCAGGCTGCCATCGCGGTTGTTCACGCCGGGAGTCCCTCCCCGGCAGCCACGGATTGGCGCGAGATCACGCTGCTCTACGACCGGTTGCTGCAGATCCATCCCTCCCCGGTCGTCGAACTGAACCGCGCCGTGGCCATTGCCATGTGCGATGGTCCGGAGGCGGGTCTGGCCCACATCGACGCGCTGCTGAAACATCGCGGACTGGCCGGTTATCACCTGGCCCATGCCGCCCGCGCCGATATGTACCGCAGGCTGGGCCGGACCGCTGAGGCTAAGTCCTCATATGAGAGAGCCTTGGCGCTGGCCCAGCAGGAGCCGGATCGGCAGTTCCTGCGGGAGCGAATTCGGCAGCTGAAATGACCTGGGGCGCCGGTGTCGATTTTGGATCTCGCGAACGACTATAGGCAACAGCCCGACGGGCTCCGGCCCTGAGGCAAACCATTCACCGGAAACAAGGAGAAGTCATGCCCCAGTACCTGATTGCGAGCTATCTCCCCGACGACTTCGATCCGTCCACCATGACTGAGGAGGCCGTCGAGGCGATCCACGCCCTGAACCGCGAAATCGTCGCCGCGGGCGCCGAGCGGTTCGCGTGTGGTCTTGCACCGGCCAGCAGCACCAAGACGCTGCGGCGGCAGCCCAGTGGCAAGGTGTCCGTCACCGACGGACCGTACATCGAGACCAAGGAGCACGTCGGCGGTATCATGATTCTCGAAGCCGCCAATCTCGAGCAGGCCCTCGCGTGGGCACGCCGGGGTCTCGTCGTCGGCGGTGCGGCGGTCGAGGTGCGAGAGGTTCTCTTCTTCCCGGATCCGAAGGCAGCGACGGAGATATGAGGCGAGCGTCGAAGGTCACCATCGGCTGTGCGCTGCTCGTCGCCCTGGGCGGTGGTGGGTCGACGGCCGCAGCCCAGGCGGATCAGTACCCGCACCTGGCGGCGATCGGCCAATACCTGATGGACTCGAGCGCCGAGATCCAATTGGCGCGAAGTGCCGCTCCCGATTCCATATCCCGCGACGCGACGATCCTGGTCCTGGGACGGCAGGGATACGAAACAGCCGTCGCGGGAAAGAATGGGTTTGTCTGCTGGGTGGCACGAAGTTGGACGGCGGCGTTCGACTGGCCCGAGTTCTGGAACCCGAAGGTGCGGGCCGCCAATTGCCTGAACCCTCAGGCGGCCCGTTCGATGCTGCCGATCGCCTTGTTGCAAGGCCGGATGGTGATGGCCGGTCGCTCCAAGGCGGAGATCCTATCGGCCATCAAAGCCGCGTTCGCGAACAAGCAGCTGCCGGACCTCGAGAGCGGCGCGCTCGACTACATGATGTCGAAATCCGCCTATCTGACCGACGCGGGCGACCACAACGCGCCTCATCTGATGTTCTATACCACGGACATGGACGCGAAGGATTGGGGTTCTGGCGTGGCGGGCTCGCCGGTCATGTCGGCCCCCTATTGGTTCTTCTCGCCGACCGATCCATCCCAAATGAAGGGACTGCCGCCGATCCTCGTGTCCCTGGTCCTGGTGCCGGACTGGTCCGACGGGACGCCTGCGGGCAATCATCATGACTGAGACTCAGAACCCCCGCAGCGCCTCGGCCTCCGTCGCAAAGACTGCCAGAATCTTGGAGAACCCGGAGATGTCGAACACTTCGCGGACCGTCTGATTCAGTCCGAAAAGGCGTAGGCCTCCTGGGGCCCCCGCCCCGCCCAGCTTCTTGGCCGCGCCGAGCAGCACCCGGAGCCCGGCGCTCGAGATGTAGTCGAGCGCCGTGCAGTCCACGGCCACCTTCTTCGCACCACTCTTGAGCGTCTCGTCGACCACCTGCTGGGCAGCGGGCGACGTGTTGCTGTCGAGACTCCCGGCCAACGCCACGATGGTCACGAGATCTCGCGTTCGTGTGCTGATGTCCATGCGCTCCTCTAGGACAGGAACTTCGCCACAGTGATCACGTTGCGGTCCGCCCGACGCTGATAGGCCACCTCGTCCATCATTTGCCGGGTCAGGTGGATACCGAGCCCACCGATCGGCCGGTCGTCTACAGCAAGGCCGGTGTCGGGGGCGAGCACGTCCAGCGGATTGAAGGGTTTGCCGTCATCGCTCAAGGTGACGCGGAGCCGGTCCGCCTGGAGCTCCACGTCGATGCTCACCTCACCCGCGGATCCGTAGGCCAGACTGTTGTTCAGGAGCTCATCGAGAGCGACGCTCACGCTCCGCCGCACCCCGGCCGGCACTTTGTGCGCCTCCGCGAACGCGCCGAACGCCCTCCCGACTCCGGCCACCTGAGCCGGATCGGTGCCGATCGTCATGCGGAAGGTGGGCCCCATTTCCGCCCCAATATGGCCTCCCTTCCGCCCCTTGGCGGGAGGGTGCACGTTCTGCCCCCAACCTTTGCCCACCTGAGTTGTAATTGAAAGAGACACCGCTGGCGACGGACGCCCAGGACCGCCAGGACGAAGACCGCGCGCTGGTCAGGCGGTACCTGGAAGATGAGCCGGATGCGGCCCCCGCACTGGTGGACCGCTACCAGCAGCGCCTGTTCAACGTCGCCCTCCGGATGCTGGGGAACGTGCAGGATGCCGAAGACGTCACGCAGACGGTGTTCCTGAACGCGTTTCGCAACCTCCGGGCGTACGACCCGAGGTTCAAGTTTTTCAGCTGGATCTACCGCATGGCGGTGAATGAGTCGCTGAACCAGCTCAAACGCCGGAAGCAGACGGTCACGCTGGGGGACGATTCGGACCTCATGGCGTCGGGGGGCGGCGCCGGCGGCGCCGAAAGCGTGGCGGAAGCCGAAGATCACGTCGGACGGGCGCTGCAGAGCCTCAACCCCGACGACCGGGCCGTGGTGGTGCTGAAGCACTTCATGTCCTTCTCCTACCAGGAGATCGCAGAAGTGCTGGGGATTCCGGTCCAGACCGTGAAGTCACGCCTGTTCACCGCACGAGAACGGCTGCGCGTGGCACTCGATGGAGGAGTTCAGTAACGATGCTGACCCGAGACCAGGTGGAGCTCATCCAGCAGGAGATCGACGGCGCCAACACTCCCGAAGGGAGTGCCGCGCTCCGGTCCCTGCTGGAGCAGAATCCGGAGGCCAGGGGGGTGGCAGCTGAGTTGCGCCGCGTCGCCGGGCTCTTCGCACGGGTGGGCGAGCGCCAATCGCCGCCGCACTTGAGGAATTCGATCCTGGAGGCCCTGCCCCAGCCGGCCGGTGCCTCACCCCCCGCCTTCGTGCGGTGGGTCGCCCAGAGGCTGAATCTCGTCACGCAACTACTCGAGGAGACGGTCATGAACAAGAAGGCAGTGCTCATCGGCAGCGCCGCGGTAGCGATTGTCATCGTCGCGGCCGGGCTCATCACCGGCTTCCCTCCCCTGGGAGGTGGCGCCGGCACGATCGGCGGAGTCGAGCGGGCGTCCCGGTATCATGGCCGGGCCATGACCGAGGCCGACGTCTCCCTGAAGAATCCGGAGATCCAGGCGCTCTTCCAGAACGACCAGATCCTGCACCTGGTGCAGAGCGATGCGTTCCACCAGATCATGCAGAACGACGCGTTCCGGGGGTTGATGGCGTCCGACATCTTCCATCAGCTCATGGCCTCCGACGCGTTCCGTCAGCTCCAGGCCTCGGATGCGTTCCACCAGCTGCAGGCCAGTGCGGCCTACCAGCAGCTCCAGGCCAGCGCAGCGTACCAGCAGCTCCAGGCGAAGGACGCCTTCCGCGACCTGCAGTCGGCGGCCGTCATGCACCAGCTCCAGCAGAATGCGGCCTACCAGCAGCTCCAGGCCAACGACGCGTTCCGGGGCATCATGGCGTCGGACGCGTTCCGCACGCTCCAGGCGAACGATCTTTTCCGGGGCATCATGGCCCAGGACGCGTTCCGCCAGGTAATGGCCAACGACCTCTATCGCAACATCATGGCCAACGCCGCATTCAACCAGATCGTGGCTTCGAACGCCTTCTATCAGCTCCAGTCCGCCGAGGCGTTCCGGTCGCTGTCGCAGAGCCAGGCGCTGTCCCAGGACTTCATGCGCGAGGCGATGCGTTCCCAGCAGTAGCTCCAAGGCTCTAAGGGATCCCGGCGCTCTAACCAGCACCGGGATCCCCCAGTAGTTTCTCCCCCCTCCCATGGCACGATTCCCGTTCGTCCCGGCCTTCCTGGCCAGTGCCCTGGTGTGCGCACCGGCCGGACTCTCCGCGCAGTTCCTCACGGTTCGGACCGCGGACCTGCACCTCGTCTACACGTCGCCCCTGCAGTCGTACCTGGTTCCCCAGGTCACCCGAAGCTTCGAGAACTCGCTCCGGTTCCACCGCCTCCTGTTCAACTACACGCCGGACGGGCCGATCAACGTGCTCATGCACGACCTCTGGCACTATGGCAACGCGGGGGCCAGTCCTATCCCCTCGAATCACATCACCATCGGAATCGAGCCATACGGCCACGATTACGAGTCGGCGCCGGCCCCCGAGCGGATGACGTCGTCACTCAACCACGAGATGGCGCACATCGTCACCGTCGACAAACCCGCCGGATCGGACCGGGTGTTCCGGTCCGTCTTCTTCGGGAAGGTCACGCCGAACGCCGAAGTGCCGGTGTCCATGCTCTACGGCTACCTGACCACGCCCCGGTGGTACGCGCCGCGGTGGTACCTCGAAGGGATCGCCGTCTATCTCGAGACGTGGATGAACGGGGGAATCGGGCGCGCCATCGGTCCCTACGACGAGATGGTGTTCCGCACGCTCGTCCGGGACAGTGCCAGGATCTTCGACTTCGTCGGCCTCGAATCGGAGGGGACGACCATCGACTTCCAGGTGGGCGTGAATTCCTATCTCTACGGCACGCGCTTCGTCAGCTACCTGGGTCTGCGATACGGCAACGACTCCCTGCTCGCCTGGTTCAACCGCACCCCGGACAGCCGGCGGTACTTCTCCTCGCAATTCCGGCACGTCTTTGGCCGGTCCCTCGAGGACGAGTGGTCCCGGTGGATCTCGTGGGAGCGGGACTGGCAAGTGGCCAACCTCTCGGCCATTCGCCGCCACCCCGTCACCGGGTACCGTCCCCTCACCGACCACGCCCTCGGCTCCGTGTCCCGCGCGTACTACGACTCCACGACCAGAGCCATCTACCTGGGGATCCGGTACCCGGGCCAGGTCGCCCACCTGGCGCGCATCGACCTCGGCACCGGGAAGATCACGAATCTCCTGGAGATCCTCGGCGCCTCCGGCTATTACGTGACCGCGCTGGCCTTCGACGCCGCGTCACGAACGCTGTTCTATACCACCGACAACGCCGACTGGCGGAATCTCTATTCGTTCAATCTGGCCACCGGCCACTCCCAGTTGTTGTTGCGGAACGCGCGCATCGGCGACCTCGTCTTCAACCGAGCGGACAGCTCGCTCTGGGGTGTCCGGCACGACAACGGGTTCTCGACGCTGGTCCGCCTCCCCAGACCGTATCACGAATGGAATCAGATCCAGACCCTTCCCTACGGGCGCGACCTCTTTGATCTCGACATTTCGCCGGACGGCTCCGCGCTCATCGGCTCGATGTCGGAAATCTCGGGGAGCCAGAAGCTGGTCCGGATGGACATCGCGTCCCTGCTGTCCAAACAGGCGATCACGCCGGAGGTCCTGGATGAGTTCGGTGACTGGCCGCCCTCGAACTTCGTGTTCTCGCCCGACGGGAAGTTCCTGTTCGGCTCCTCGTACTACTCCGGGGTCTCCAACATCTACCGCTACGATCTCACCCGGCGGGTCACGGAGCCTCTCTCCAACACGGAGACGGGGTTCTTCAAGCCGGTCCCCCTCCCGGCCGTCCCGGCCGTCCCGGCCGGGGACTCGGTGGTCGTGTTCCGGTACAGCGCCCGGGGATTCATCCCGACGCTGATTCCGAACCAGGTTCCGGACTCGGTCAGCGCGATCACGTTCCTCGGAAACGAGATTGCCGCGAAGCGGCCCGACGTGCGGGCGTGGATTCCGAAGCAAGACTCCAGCCTCAATCTCGATTCGCTTCTGGGTACCGCGCGCCCGTACCACTCGCTCGCCCACCTGGCGCTCAACAGCGCGTACCCGGTCGTCGAGGGATACGAAGATGCAGCCGGCACCAAGGCTGTCGCGATCGGGATGCGGGCCAACCTGTCGGATCAGGTGGGCGCCACGGCGCTGAACCTGACCGCCTCCTATTCCCCCGACCAGGCCCTGGCGTCCTTCGAGCGCCTCCACCTGCGCGCGGACTTCCAGTCCTGGAACTGGCACATCACCGCCGCCATGAATCGCGCGGACTTCTACGACCTCTTCGGGCCCACGAAGGTCAGCCGGCGCGGGTACTCGCTCGCCGTGCAGGACAAAGGCACCCTGTTCCTAGACGACCCGAGGTCGGTGACGTACACCCTCAGGGTGGCGGGATACAGTGGCCTCTCGACCCTGCCGCAATTCCAGAACATCGCGGCGCCGGTGAACAAGCTCCTCGCGTTCTCCGCCAACCTCGCCTACGGCTCCCTCCGGCGTTCCCTCGGCGCTGTGGAAGACGAACTGGGATCCACCGCGAGCGCAACGGTGCAGGGCAACTACGTGAGCGGGACGCTCTTCCCCCAGGTGAGTGTGGACGCGTCCCACGGCTTCCTCCTGCCCCTCAACCATTCGTCGCTGTGGCTCAGGACGGCGGTGGGCTCGGCGCTGCATGGAGACCGGAGCAATCCGTTCGCCCAGTTCTTCTTTGGAGGGTTCGGCAACAATTGGGTGGACTACCGGGGCATCCGGCAGTTCCGGGAGACCGAGAGCTTTCCGGGGTTAGGCATCGACGACATCGGCGGATCGACGTACGGCAAGGCGCAGGTGGAATGGGTGCTGCCGCCCCTCCGCTTCCGCCGGGTGGGAATCCCCAGCTTCTATCTCCAGTGGGCCGACCTGTCCCTGTTCACCACCGGGATCGTGACGTGTGTGGACCGCTGGTCCACCCGGCGCGAGCTGGTGAGCGCCGGCGCTCAGCTCGACTTCCGCCTCGTGACGCTCTCCCACCTCGAGTCCACCCTCTCGATCGGTGGGGCCGTGGCGCACGAGG